>CAIOLW010000366.1 GCA_903859215.1 uncultured bacterium
CACCCTGATTCAGGAAAAGGAGCGCCTGGCGGCCCTGTACCGGGCCCTGGGCAGCATCCGCGAGTTGTGCCGCATCCTGGTGCGCGGCCGGTTTCTCGACGACCGCTCGTACGACGACCTGGCGGCCGAACTGGAACGGGCTCCCGAGACCCTGCGCGTCCACCTGCACCGGTGCCTGAGGGTCTTGCGCGAGATGCTGGAAATGAGTGATAATCACTGAATGCTTAGTGGTACGGAGGGATGAGATGCGGGTGCCCGGGCGGATCCTGGCGGTGATGGTGTCGGCGCTGGCGGCGGCCTACCTGGCTGTGCCTGCCATGGGCGCGCCTGCGCCTGCGTCCGTGCCCGCCGCCTCGGCCGAGGATCTCTTCCACGCCGGGGACTACGTCGCCGCCGCCGACCGCTTCGCCACCGCCCTGGCCGCCCCCGATGCCCCGCGCGCGCTGGCCGCCGGCCGCCTCCACTTCGACCTCGGCGTGTGCCGCCTGCGGCTGGGCCAGCTGGCCGAGGCCGAGTACCAGATGCGCCGCGCACTCATGCTGATCGACGATGCGCAGGGCGCGAACAGCGCCGAGGGCGCCGCCGCCCGCGAAGGACTCGCCACCGTCCTGGTCAACCAGGGGAACATGATCGA
Organism: uncultured bacterium; assembly: GCA_903859215.1. Lineage (GTDB taxonomy): Bacteria > Krumholzibacteriota > Krumholzibacteriia > LZORAL124-64-63 > LZORAL124-64-63 > CAINDZ01. The sequence continues at coordinate 635 of CAIOLW010000366.1, forward strand.
GGCCGAGGAGATCCTGCAGGACGCCCTCGCCACGCGCAAGACGCTGTACGGACCGGGCAACCCGCAGACGCTGCGCACGCTCGACCTCCTGGCCTCGGTGCACTGGCTCGACGGCGAACCGCAGAAGGCCCTCGACCTCTACGAACAGGTGATGTCGGGCCTGCGGTCCATCCACGGCAACGTGCATCCGCTGACGGCGACGACGGCGCAGAACATCGGCGCCGTGCAGATGGAGATCAACACCGACTTCTCGGCCGAGATCATGTTCCGCCAGGCGATCTTCATCACCGAGTCGCTCTACGGCTCGGACCACCCCGAGATGACGGCGCCGCTGTGCGGCATGGCCGACATCATGACGTACGCCGGCTACCTCGATCGCGCCGCGGGCTACTACCGGCGCGCGCTGGCGGCGGTGTCCACCCGCAGCACGCGGTCGTTCGACGTCAACCAGGAGCGCATCCGCGCGCTGACCGGCCTGGCGCGCGTGCTCATCGCGCAGGACAAGGTGCGCGAGGCGATGCCGCTGCTGAAGGACGCCGTCGCGCTGCACGACGAACTGCGCGCCATCGCCGGCGGCGACATGGAGGCGGCCACGATCGGCGGCTCGCCGCGGGCGCTGCTGGCCCACGCGCTGTTGCTCGAGCAGCGCTACGACGAGGCGTGGCAGGTGCTGGAGGGCGGGCGCGGTCGGCTGGCCGTGGCCTGGCGCGCGTCGCGCGGCGACAGCCTGCAGCGGCGGCAGCTCGAGATCGAGTCGGCGATGGCCAACGCAACCGACGCGAGCGAGCACCATCGCCTGCAGCAGCAGTGGAACGAGTGCGATGCGGCCCGCGCCGCCGTGGCTCCCGCCGCGCCGGCTGCAACCGTCACGTCGGCGCAGCTCGGCGCACGTCTGGGTTCCGGCGACGTGCTCGTGGGCTGGCTGGACGTGCCGCTGGCGCGCGGCCAGCGCGGCATCTGGACCTATGCGATGGCCCCGGGCAAGCCGGTGACGTGGCGACGCTCGCCCGACACCGCCTGGAAGAACTCGACGAGCCTGCTGCGCCGCTACCGGAACGCCGTGGCC
>CAIOLW010000367.1 GCA_903859215.1 uncultured bacterium
GGCCGGCGACAACGACGGCGACGCCAGTCGCAGGGACGACGATGCAGGACCATGGGCCAGGGTGGCCATGACCGAACCTCCACGGGGGACGGTGACCGGGCTGATCCTCAGCTTCATCGTCCCGGCGCTGGGGGCGCCGGGTTGTCGCCGGCCGAATGGAACCCGATGCAGGCGTGGGCTTCGGGACAGGCCGTCAGGCCAGCCGTCGGCGCACTTCCACGACCCTGCCCAGGATCCGGATCTCCGTATCCGGCGCGAAAATCAACGGTGCGAAGGCAGGGTTCTCCGGCTGGAGGACGATCTGCCCGTCGCGCAATCGCAAACGCTTGACCGTGGCTTCGTCGCGGACCTGCGCGACGACGATCTCGCCGTCACGCGCGGTGTCCTGCCGACGCACGATGACCGTGTCCCCCGGCAGGATGCCGGCGCCGGTCATGCTCTCGCCCCGCACGGTCAGGGCGAACATCTCTGCGCCGGTCGCCGGTCCCTCGACCGCCAGCCAGCCCGTTCTGTCCCAATGATCCGGATCTTCTATGGCTTCGCGCAGCCCGCCGGCCTGCACGCGGCCCAGCTGCGGGATCAGGCGCACGTTCAACTCCGGGCCGCCCCCCACCGGCAGGCGATACCCGCGCGAACGCCCCGGCGACTTGGCCAGCCTGCCTTCGGCCACCAGCGCCTCGAGGTGCTGTCGCGCCGACTCCACGGCCTTGAACCCGAACGCCTGCTGCACCTCGCGCACCGTCGGCGGCGACCCGGCAGCCAGTCGCCCGCGCACGAACGCCAGCACCTCGCTGCGGATGGTGCCGCGGGCAGGGGAGGCGGTGGTCGGGTTCGGGCGTCGGGGCATATCGTCGGTCGCTTCCCTGTTGAGGTGGCCATCCTGCTGAGGTGGTAACCCTGCTGACAGAGATCAGTTAAACAGACATATGTCTGTATGTCAATGGGAAAAGGCGAAAATAGGGCGTATAAATGAGCCCAACAGAAATTCACAATGGGTAGGGGGGCAGGGCCGCACCGGGCCACAAGATCGGGTGGCGGTGGCCTGAAGGAAGGGATGACTTGCGCTGGCGCAAGTGTGACGCGCCCGCCCGGGGCCGTGCGGCCCCTACGCAGGCCGCTTGAGCGCCCGTTGGACGCCGGCGACCAGATCCACCCTGGAGAACGGCTTCTGGATGAACAGCGCGCCCTGCTCGAGGATGCCCTGGTCGGTGATGACGTCGGCAGGGTAGCCTGACATGAACACGTGCTTCAGGTGCGGGCACAGGGCTTCGAGTTGGGCAACCAGGGCGTGCCCGTTCATTTCGGGCATGACCACATCGGTCAGCAGCAGGTCGATCCTGTCGGCATTCTCGCGGACCAGGCGGATGGCCTCGTTCGGCGAGGTCGTCGCCATCACGGTGTAGCCCTGCTGCTCGAGCATGGCCGTGATCATGTCCAGGACGGACGGCTCGTCTTCCACCACCAGGACGGTCTCGTGGCCGCGTTCCGGCTCTCGGGTGGCGGCAGTGGCGCCCCGGATCGGTTCGGCGCCCAGGTACCGGGGCAGGTAGATCGTGACCGTCGTGCCCAGCCCGGGGTGGCTGTCGAGCACGATATGCCCCCCGTTCTGCTTGACCGCGCCGTACACCGTCGCCAGCCCCAGGCCCGTGCCCTGCCCGAACTCGCGGGTCGTGAAGAAGGGCTCGAAGACATGGGACGCCGTCGAGGCATCCATGCCGCAGCCGCTGTCACAGACCGAAAGCAGCACATAATCCCCGTGGGAAAGGCCGGGGACATTGCCGCACCCGGCTTCGTCCAGCGTCAGGTTGCGGGTCACGATGCGGATGTGGCCGGCGCCGGAGATGGCCGACCGCGCATTGACGCACAGGTTGGCCAGGATCTGGTCGACCTGCATCGGGTCCATGTGGATCGGCCACAGGGGTGCTCCCGGCAGCCAGTCCAGCAGGATACCCTCGCTGAGGAGCCGACGCAGCATCTTGAGCGAGTTGGTGATGGTGTCATTCAGGTCCAGCGCCCTGGGTTCGACAGTCTGCTTGCGCGCAAAGGCGAGCAACTGCCTCGTGAGGTCCGCCGCGCGGTCGGCCGCCCGGCGGATTTCCTGCAGGGCGTCCCGCACCAGCGGGTCTTCCACGGCCTGCAGGTTGGCCGCGTCCACGTTGCCCAGGATCACGGCCAGCATGTTGTTGAAGTCGTGGGCCACGCCGCCGGCCAGACGTCCGATCGATTCCAGCTTCTGGGACTGGGTCAACTGCCCCCGCAACTCCTCCCGTTCCTGTTCGGCCGTCCGTCTGGCGCTGATGTCGCTCAGCACCACACGGCCTGTGCAGGTGCCCTCCCCGTCGTCGGCCAGGCCCGTCTCCATCAGCACCCAGAGCGGCTCGGGCCCGCTGCCCGTCATCCGCAATTCGATCGCGAGGGTTTCCGCGGACTCGAACAGGCGTTTGCGGTACAGGTAGTAGGCGTCCTGGTCCTCCTGCCAGACATGGCGCGCCAGGGACTGGCCGATGAGCGTGCCGCGGCCGACGCCGAGCATGGTCGCGGTGGTCAGGTTCGCTTCCAGGATGGTGCCGTTCCTGCTGACGACGACGTACCCCACCGGCGCCAGGTCGTAGAGGTCGAAATAGCGGGCCTTCGCGGCATCGATCTCCAGTTGGGCCCGCCGCAGTTCCTCGTTCTGGAGCTCGAGTTCGATCTGGTGCACTTGCAATTCGTGCAGCAGGTTCCAGGACTGTTCAAGGGTCTGGGTCTGGAGGTATGCCTGCGTGTAGCCACCCGCGTTGCGGGCGATCTGTTCGGCCCGGCTGCGCAGGTCGCCGCCGCCCTGGTCGCCCGCTTTCTTGTCGCCTGCGTCCTTGTCAGCCATCAGCGGCACTTTCCCCGGCGCGTTGCCCGGTGATGTCGATGTTGATGCCGAACCACTTGGAGACCTGGCCCTTGGCGTCGCGAAGCGCGGTCGCGCGGGTGTCGAACCAGAGGTATTCACCATCGTGGCGGCGCAGGCGGAATTCGGTCCTCAGCTGCGTTCCCGCGGCAAGTGACGCGTTCCAGGCCAGCAGCAGCTCGGCGCGGTCGTCGGCATGGACCTGGTCCAGCCACCGGTAGCCCAGGAGGTCGGCTTCGGGCAGCCCGCTGAAGGCGAGCCACTGCGGCCCGACGAAGTCCAGATGGCCGTCCGGCCGGCACGTCCAGACCAGCTGGGGCAGGGACTGTGCGATCTGGCGGAAGCCGGACACGCTTGCCTGCAGCTCCTCCTGCACCTTCTTCATGTCGGTGATGTCGACGAAGGTCAACACCGCGCCCTCGATGAGGTTCTCGAGCGTACGGTAGGGCTGGATGCGCATCGTGTACCAGAGCCCGGCCTTCGTCTGCACGTCCAGGTTGCGCGGGACCAGGGTCGCCAGCACATCCTGCACGTCTCCCATCAGGTCGCCGTGGCCCATCAGGTTGGAGACGAGGTGCCCGACCGGCCGCCCCACGTCACCCGGAATCAGGTTGATGATCCGCGTGGCGGCGGGGGTGAAGCGCAGGATCCGCATCTGGTGGTCCACGAACACGGTGCCGATGCCGGTCCCGGCCAGGAGGTTGTTCATGTCGTTGTTGGCCCGCGTCAGGTCGGCCACCTTCGCCTGCAGTTCGGCGTTGACCGTGGCCAGTTCCTCGTTGACCGACTGCAGTTCCTCCTTCGAGGTCTCGAGCTCCTCGTTGGTCGACTGCAGCTCCTCGTTGACCGACTGCATCTCCTCGTTCGAGGACTTCAGCTCCTCGTTGGCGGTTTCGAGCTCCTCGTTGGCTGTCTGGAGGTACTCTTCCTTGGCGCGCAGTTCCTGCCTGAGGACCGCGATGCGCGGATCGGTGGCGCCCGTCGGCCCCGCCGGGCCCGCAACGGCCTCCATGGATGCATTCGTGAGCGCCGCCATCGCCTCGCGAGGCGGCGCCTCCGCCAGCGTGACCAGGTACAGGGTCGTGTCGGCCGCCGTCGCGGGTCCGGTCGGCACCGGGGTGATGGTCAGGTCGGTGAGCGAGAAGTCGCCGTTGGTCCGGACGCGCAGGCCGGCGCAGACCACCGGCTCCCCGTTCGCCTTGCACTTGTGCAAGGCCACGGTCAGGTCCCGGCGCAAGCCTTCGCGCGCCATCTTCAGGATGTTGTTGATGCCCGCTTCCCCCGGTGACGGCTCCAGGTACAGGCCGGTGCGGCCGTGCAGGTACAGGATGTCGCCGGCCGCGTTGACAAGCGCCGCCGCTCCCACCGCGTGCTGCAACAGGGCTTTTTCGGTCAGTTCGCGCAACGGCAGCTTCCCGTCGACAGTGGGCCTTCCGGCGGCCCGTGGCAGGGGCATATCCAGGGCGGCCAGCGGCGCCTGCACGCGCCCGAGCGCCAGGTGCTGCGGGCGGAGAAGGTCGGGCCGGCGCTGGTAGATCTTCAGCTTGCGGTCGAGCGCGCCAAACAGGTCGCCATGCTCGTCGACGGTCTCGGACGTTCCCAGGAAAAGGATGCCGCCCGGCTTGAGCGCGTAGTGGAACAGGGGGATGACCTTCTTCTGCAGGTCGCCGCCCATGTAGATCAGCAGGTTGCGGCAGCTGAGCAGGTCCAGTCGCGAGAACGGCGGATCCTTGATCACGTTCTGCTCGGAGAAGATCAGCATGTCGCGGATGTTCTTGTTGATGCGGAACGCCTCGCCGTCGGACTCGGGCGTGAAGAACCGCGCGAGCCTTTCCGCCGACACGTCGGCCGCGATGCTCGCCGGGTACCGGCCCATGCGGGCCGTCGCGATTGCTTCGCTGTCGATGTCGGTCGCGAAGATCTGGGCCGTGTGCCCCAGCTTCAGGGCTTCGAAGTGCTCGTGCAGGAGCATGGCCAGCGAATAGGCCTCCTCGCCGGTCGAGCAGCCCGTTGTCCACACCCTGATCACGGAACCGGGCGGCGCGTTGGCGGCAATCTTCGGGATCACGTGTTCCTGGAGTTCGGCAAAGGCTTCCGGGTCGCGGAAGAAGCTGGTGACGCCGATCAGCAGGTCCCTGAACAGGGCCTCGACCTCCGTCGGCGTCCGTTGCATGTAGGCGACGTATTCGCCGATCGACTCCAGTTGCAGCAGCGCCATGCGGCGCTCGATCCGCCGGTGCACGGTGCTCGGCTTGTATTGCGAGAAGTCGTGGCCGGTCTGGGCGCGCAGCAGGACGTAGATCTTCCGTCGCGTGCTCTCTGTCCCGGAGACCGGGACGCTGGGCCGGGCTTGCGGCCGCCCGAATGCGCGGGCCACGTACGCCATGATCCGGGCGGGCATTTCGGCCGGCGCCAGTTCGAAATCCACCAGGCCAGTGGCCAGGGCGCTGCGGGGCATGCCGTCGTAGGTGGTCGAGGCCGGGCTCTGCGCGATGGCCATGCCGCCCTCGCCCTTGATGGCCCGCACGCCGAGGGTGCCGTCGCTGCCGGTGCCCGACAGCACGACGCAGATGGCCCGTTCGTGCTGGTCCTGGGCCAGGGTCTTGAAGAAGTAGTCGATCGGCAGTCGCCGCCCGCGGGGGTCCAGGGGCTCCATCAACTGCAGCGTGCCGTTGAAGAAGGCCATGTCACGGTTGGGCGGGATGATGTAGGCGCAGTTGGGCCGGACGACCATGCCGTCCTCGACCTCGAAGACCTGCATGCGCGTGTAGCGGCGGATCAGTTCGGTCAACAGGCTCTTGTGGTCCGGGTCGAGGTGCTGCACCAGGACGAAGGCCATGTCCGGATCGGTATCGACCGGCATGCCGGAAAAGAACGCCTCGAAGGCGGCCAGTCCGCCGGCGGAAGCGCCGATGCCGACCACTGCGAAAGCGTTGGCGGGATCGTCCGGGGTGGGTGGGGAGGCCTCGGTGGAATCCGGTACGGAGGGCGTGGCATCAGGGCCGTCGACGTATGCGGGTGGCGCCGTCCGGGGGACGGTCTTCTTCTTCGGTGTCATGACGACAACCGATGCCGCATTGGGAACATGACGTCGCATTTGCTTTCTGAGTGCGCCGAGGACGGCACGCCGCGACTCTCGCCCTGTGAGCCTAACATGGCGGTTGCGCGGCAGCAAGGCCGTTTGCCGATCGGCCGCGGGGAATTCCCCGTCGATCCGCCCGGCCGCCTGTGGTCTTTACCGGATTGCCACCCGTGGGCGTCTGTGCAAGGATGCCCCCCGAGGAGGTCCCGAATCGGTGAACCCGTTGTCCGACAACCCATCCGACGCCTGTGACCGCCTGCGCGAGGCGCGCCTGGCGGGCCACCTGAAACGGGCGCTCGGCGAGGTTTCCTTGCTCCTGTCCTCGGGCGCGATCACGCCCGCGGCGTTGGCGGAGGCCGTGCGCGTGCTGGTGGCGGCCGGGCAGCCCGGCACGGCAATGCGCCTGCACGGCATGCTCGTTGCGGCGACCCCGCACGGTTCCGGCAATACCCTGGAGCCCGCGGTCCTGGCGCGACTGGCGCTGCAGATCGGCCAGCGCGGCCTGCTCGAGGGCCTGCCTGTCGTCGACAGCCCGGCCTGGCTCGTGGCCCTGCAGGGCGATGGCCGCGACCCGGTGCCACCGTTCGCCATCAGTGACCTGCAGGTCACCGTGGCCAACGGCCCGGCCATGTACGCCATCACCGGCGCCTGTCCCCACTGCGGCCACGAGCGCGCGTTCGAACTGCGCGCCAACCTGATGGTGCGGGTGGACGGCCTGTGCCCGTCCTGCTTCGGCGGTTACGAGGTGGCGTGGGAAGCCCTGCGCGCATTCCTGCTCGCGCGCTTTCCCGACCTGCTGGCCGACCGCGCGCGGGACGCCGACTGGGAACTGGTCGAGCACGTGCGCCACCGCCTGCTCGAGGCGGACGACGTGCCCGACCTCGTGCGCGCGCTGGGGCAGGAGTACCACTTCCTGCTGAACGAGATCATCGCGCGCCGCCTGATGGACGACGCCAACGCCGGCGGGGGGCAGCGCGCATGAGCCTGCTCCTCCTCAACGGCCTGATGCCCGAGCGCCACGAGTGCTTCATCCGGACGCTCGGCCGCGCCCACACGCTGGCCGCCACGCGCTGGGGAAAGTTGACGGGCGACCCGACGCTGGACGTCATCGACTACATGGACGACAGCCGCCTGCGGGGCGCGCCGGAACTGGCCGCGTTGCCGGCACTCGTGGTCGCGCAGATGCGCGTGCTGGCCGACAGCCTGGCGGCCGACCTCGGCGCCAACCCCCTGGCTCCGCGCGCCGACCGGCCGCTGACGACGGCCGAAATCAACGACCTCGTCCGGCCGCGCGTCGAGCGCCTGCTGCTGGAGGAGCTGCGCTTCCGCCGCTTCACGCAGGAATACAAGGTCGGCATGGTGGTCAGCGGCTCGGACTTCTCGAGCCACTCGCGCCTCATCGCGCGCACGGCGCGCGCCCTCGGCATCCCCACGCTGGACATCGAGCACGGCTTCTTCTTCAGCCGCCTGGCCGGCAACTGGTGCCGCACCCGCGGGCGCATGCCGCTCATGTTCACCAGCGAATACGTCAACCTGGACAACGCGCTCGAGGTCGAGCTGCTTGGGCACGAACAGGACCTGTTCCTGCCCCGCGATCCCGCCCAGCGCGTGACGTTCCTGGGCCTCGGCACGCCCATCGACTCGGTCGCTCGCCAGGGCCTGCCGCGCGAGCAGGCGCTGGCGGCGCTGGGCCTGGATCCCTTGCGGTTGCAGGTGCTGCTGGGGGGCTCGTGGATCGAGGCGCGCTCGGTGCAGAAGCTGCTCGGCGCCCAGGTCGACGTGATGGACCTGTACGTGGACCTGTTCCGCTCGCTGGCCGCCAGCGACCTGCGTCACAGGATGCAGTTGACGATCAAGCTGCACCCGGCCGACGCGCGGCCCGACGTGCTGCCGGGCGTGACCGCCGCGATCATCCGGCTGGCCGCCGACTGCGGCCTGCCGCGTCCGCTCATCCTGTCCGATCGGCTGGCCGAGGCGATGAGCGCCTGCGACCTGCTGATGGCCACCAGCTTCTCGAGCGTGCTCTACGATGCCTTCATGATGGGCAAGCCGTCGCTCGTCGTCTTCCCGCGCTACCTCGTGTTCAGCGAGGACGAAAGCTGGCGGCAGGACTGCACGCTGCCGCTGCGCGCAGGAGTCTGCGAGGCGGCCGCCGATGGCGCCGACGCGTGGCGCCGCGCGGGGGCGTGGTCCGATCCCGCGCGCCGCGAGCGGTTCGCGCGCGACCACGAGGCCTTCAGCCGCCGCTACGGCCTGGTCGACCGCCCGGTGCAGGAGAAGTGCGACGCGATCGCCGCCTGGATCGGGTCGCGGCTGGCCGGTCGGCCCGGCGCGTGACCGCGCCTACTCCTTCTTCAGGAAACTGTCAGAGTCCACCAGGCGCGTCCCGCCCTCGGTGTCCGTGATCGCGTACTGGAACCACGGTTGCACGTCGTACGAGCCCACGTTCCCGTGCCGGTCGATGGCCAGGTAGCCGACCTGCACCTGCGACAGGTCGTCATCGCGATGGCGGTGGCGGATCCGCGCGATGCCCTCCTCGCACGCCTGCTGCGGCGTGGCGCCCTGCCGCATCAGCTCGACGATGAGGAAGCTGCCGAGCGTCTTCATCACCTCTTCGCCCACGCCGGTGGCGCAGGCGCCGCCCACCTCGTTGTCGACGAAGAGCGCCGCCCCGACGATGGGCGAGTCGCCCACGCGGCCGTGCATCTTGTAGGCCAGGCCGCTGGTGGTGCAGGCTCCCGAGAGGTTGCCGTCCGCGTCGATGGCCAGCATGCTGATCGTGTCATGGTTGCCGCTCGCGCTCGGCTTCGCGCTGCTGGTGCTCGTCGGGTCGGTGGGCGGTGTCCAGGGGCTGTACTTCGACGTCTTCAGCCACTCCTGCCACTCGGCGCGCGCCTTGTCCGTCAGCAGGTCCTGCTCGGGAAAGCCCTGCGCCGCCGCGAAGCGCCGCGCGCCCTCTCCGACCAGCATCACGTGCGGGGTCAGTTCCATCACCTTCCGTGCCACGCTGATCGGGTGCATGATGCCCTCGAGGAAGGCGACGGCGCCCGCCTGTCCGCGCTCGTCCATGATGCACGCGTCGAGCGTGACGTGGCCCTCGCGGTCGGGGCGCCCGCCGTAACCGACGCTCATCACCTCGGGATCGGCCTCGGGAACGCGCACGCCGGCCTCGACCGCATCGAGCGCGCGGCCGCCGGTCGCCAGCAACTGCCAGGCGGCGTCGTTGGCCGGCACGCCGTGCCGCCACGTGCTGACCACCAGCGGCTTGCGGCCGCCGGCCCCGGCAACCGCAGTTGCGGGCGCGGCGAGCGGAAGGCGCGCGCCGCCGCCCTGGCCGACC
>CAIOLW010000368.1 GCA_903859215.1 uncultured bacterium
CTGGTCGTGCGCGGGGATGTCCGGTTCGGCGCGGGGGTCGTGGTGCGCGGGGACGTCCTGGTCGAGGCTTCCGCCGGGACGGTGCGCGAGGTGCCGGCCGGCGCCGTCCTGGACGGCGACACGGCCCGCTGAGTGGCGCCCCTAAGCCATTGAGAAGGCGCGTTCAGCTTTTTTCCCAACTGTTTACGATCAAGCCCGGGCTCTTTCGTGCCGAAAACGTACGGTAACGGTCAGCATTGCCTTTAGACGCCATCGCCCGGGGTCATGATGGTCTCATCGCCCGAGACACGTGACATCGTTATCGACGAGGAAGCCGCGCAGAGCCGCGCCCGCGTCGCCATTTGCCTCATCTCGTTCCTGGTCTTCACCGGCATCGGGCTCCACCAGGGCCTCGGCCAGAGCGTGACGCTCATCGAGGGCCTGGCCACGATCATCGGCTACCTCGTGTTCTCGACGGCCTGGTACGCGATGGTGCGCCGGCACCCGCAGCGCTGGCCGCGTCGCCGCTACGTGACGCTGCTGGCGGACCTCGGCATCATGACCTTCTTCATGCACCTGGGCGGGGGCAAGGTCGCGTCGTTCTACCCGATCATCCTGTGGGTGATCATCGGCAACGGCATCCGCTTCGGGGAACGCTACCTGAAGGTGGGCATCGTCGCCGGCAGCCTGGGCTTCGGCTCGCTGCTGCTGTTCGACGAATACTGGAACACGCACCTGAACGTGGGCGTCGGCCTGTTCATCGGGATCGTCGTGTTGCCCGTGTTCTTCCTGGGCGTGCTGCGGCGCCTGACGCAGGTGTCCGAACTGAAGATCGAGCTGGCGCAGTCGCGCCTGGCGGACAAGGCCAAGGACCAGTTCCTGGCGACCATGAGCCACGAGATCCGCACGCCGATGAACGGCGTCCTGGGCATGGCCGAAACGCTGGCGGCGACCGAACTGGACCCGCAGCAGCGCGAGCACCTGCACATCATCACGCGTTCGGTCGAGTCGCTGCTGAACATCATCAACGACATCCTCGACTACTCGAAGATCACCTCCAGCACGCTGGCGCTCGAGTCGGTGCCGGTCGACCTGGAGCAGGTGCTCGGCGACATCCATGCGCTGCTGCGGACGGCGGCCGACAACCAGGGGATCGAGCTGGTCCTCGACGTCGAACCGTCGGCGCGCGGGCATTACCTGGGCGACCCCACGCGGATCCGCCAGATCGCGCTCAACCTGGTCGGCAACGCCATCAAGTTCACGCAGCGGGGCGGCGTACGGGTGACCTGCCGCGCCGGCGATTTCGCGGACGGCTGCAACCTGGAGCTGAAGATCCGCGACAGCGGCATCGGCATCCCCGCCGACCGGCTGGGGGCGATCTTCCGCCAGTTCGAGCAGGCCGACAACTCGACCACGCGGCGCTACGGCGGCACCGGCCTGGGCCTGGCCATCAGTCGCCAGCTGGCGCGCATGATGGGCGGCGACATCGTCGTCAAGTCTTCCGAGAGCAAGGGTTCGACGTTCACCGTGCTGCTGAACCTGGCGCGGTGCGAAAAGCCGCCGGTGGCGCCGGTGGTGGAGGCCGGCGAACTGCCCGACTACGGGCTGCGCGCCCTGGTGGCCGAGGACAACAAGTTCAACCAGGTCGTCGTGCGGAACCTGGCCAGGCGGATCGGCATCGCCGTGGATATCGCCGAGAACGGCGAGGAGGCCGTGCGCATGGTCGGCGAGGCCGCGTACGACCTGGTCCTCATGGACATCCGCATGCCGGTGATGAGCGGCTACGAGGCGACGGCGCGGATCCGCGCGCGTGGGGACGCGATTGCCCGCATCCCGATCCTGGCGGTGACGGCCGAGGCCACGAAGGCGGACGTGCAGCAGTGCCTGGAGGCGGGGATGGACCTGCACCTGGCCAAGCCGCTGCGCATCGCGGACGTGGTGGCGGCCATCGACAAGCTCGGGCTGGGAGTCCGGCAGCCGTCCTGAGGGCTCAGGCCCGGCCTTCCATCTCGGCGGGCGGCTCCTCGTGGCGCTGCTGCAGCCGGCGGTTCTGCGCCGACACCAGGTGCTCGATCATCCGCAGGTCCCGCTCATTCAGGCGCAGCGCCGTGTCCACCCAGATCTTCGTGATGGTGATCAGTTCCTCGTAGGTGACGGGGTTGATCACCTGGCGCACGCGGTTCATCGCGTTGTGCGCGTTGCCCTGCTTCTGGTGCCGGCGGATGAAGTGCTCGACGGCGTGCTGGCCGCGGCCGTCCTCGACGACCAGGTCGACCAGTCCCAGCTCCTGCATGCGGCGCGCGGTCATCAGTTCGCCGCTCATGATGATGCGCTCGGCGACGTCCGGGCTCAGCCGGCGGATGAGGAAGCTGTAGGCGCCCATGCCCGGGATCAGGTTGAACAGCACCTCGGGCAGGCCGAACTTCGCGCTCTCCTCGGCGATGACCACGTTGCTCGAGATGGCGGCCTCGAAGCCGCCGCCCAGCGCGTCGCCCTGCACCAGCGTGATGGTCGTCAGCGGCTGCTCGAAGCTGATGCAGTTGGGGTACAGGACGTCGATGCACGCCTTGGCATAGCGGAACAGGCCCTCGCGGTCGCGCTGGCGGATCATCCCGGCGAACAGCTGCAGGTCGCCGCCCAGGTTGAACACGCCCGGCACATCGCTGGCCAGGATCATGTAGCGGATGGGCAGCGATTCGCCGTCGGTGCCGGGGCCGAGGTTGACCTGCTCCACGTGGTGCTGGAAACGCCGCAGCTCGTCCAGCAGGTCGAGGTTGAAGCACGGCCGCCCGCGCGGCCGCAGGTGGTACCACAGCGCGTGCAGCTGGGGGTCGAACCTGACCGCCAGTTGCTCGTAGGGGCCCCACAGCCTGGGAAGTCCAAAGGGTTGCTTCACGGTCCGGCTCCCGGTGTCGTTCCTGGACCCCGCCGTCGAGGCGGGGCCGCCGCCGAGACTAGCACCGGGCTTTGCGAGTCGTAAACAATTGCCAATGCTAATTTTATAGGTATTTTCTTTAGAATTCCCCTGAGGGTGTTTCCAGCCTTGTGGCTCAACCGGCGGGTTTCCCGGCCGAAAACCGGAGCGGAAAGGATGGTGTGGCGCCGCCGGTCGCAAGGGCCCGGGGGACACCGCCCACACCCCAAAGCCATGACGCCAGTGTCCCGTTGGTCGCCCGATCAGGTCGAGGAGTCGCCCGACTGCCGCGATAAAGCCGACCGCGAGCAGGTCCGGGAGTGGAGCCTGCGGGCCGGCCGGCAATTGGAGGAGGGGAAGGTCCGCGAGGCCGAGCTCACCCTGCGCATGGCGCTGGCCAAGCTGCCGACCGATCCGCGCTGTCGCGCGCTCCTGGCGGTCTGCCTGGCCACCGGCCGCGGCAAGCTGCTCACGGCCGAGAAGCTGGCCCGCGGCGTCGTCGGCCAGGACCCGGGTGATGCGCTCGCGCAGTATGCCCTTGGTCGCGTGCTGATCGAGACGGGTGACCGTCGCCAGGCGTTCCGCTGCTTCGCCAGGGCGCGTTCGCTGGCCGGCGTCGACAAGTCCCTGAAGGCTTCGGTGGCGCGCCAGGACCCGCGGCGTTCGACGGTCTTCCCGGGCCTGCCGCGCAATCACGGACTCAATGTCTTCTTCGGCCGCCTTTTCCGGCGCCTGGGGCCCGGTCGCCGTTCCCGCTGAGCCCCCGGGTCACCGGCGGCGCCACGCCGTCAGCTGGCTCACCGTGTGCTGGTGCTTGCGCCGCGTCTCGCGGATCACGAACGGCACGTCCACGGGCTCACCCTCCGGCTCGAAAGCACCCGCCAGGGCGGCTCGCAGCGCCGCCAGCGTGGTCACGTTCTCCCCGTCGACCTTTCGCCCGCCCAGCCACTTGTCTCGCGGCGTGAACTCAGCCAGCCAGGTGTAGGGAGACAGGAGCACCAGCAGGCCGCCGGCGCGCACGCGCCCGGCGATGTCGGCCAGGAAGCGCGCCGGGTCGTACAGGCGGTCGACCAGGTTGGCCGCCAGCACCAGGTCGTAGCCCGTGTACTGGGGCTTCAGGTTGTGGGCGTCGCCCTGCCGGAACTCGATGCGGCCGGCCGGGGCGTCGAGGCCGAGCGCGGCCAGCGACTGCTCGCGGAACGACACCAGCTCGCCCTCGTCCGGGATCGCGTAGCGGATGTGGCCGTTCTCCTGCAGCTGGTGGCAGACGCGGATGAAGCGCGCCGAGAAGTCGATGCCTGTCACCTCGCCGCAGAACTTCGCCAGCTCGAACGAGGCCCGCCCGGTGGCGCAACCGAGGTCCAGCGCCTTCGCCGGTTCGCGGCCCCGGGTCAACTCGCGGCAGATCTCAGCGCAGCGCACGGCGAAATTGGGCACGCCGAAGTGCGTGTCGCCGTAGTGGAACTCGCAGTACTGCGCGACCAGTTCGTCCGTCTCGTAGACGTCATCGCGCACGACCACCGCCTGCTCGGAGTCGACATAGCGGAAGCCGGCGTGCTGGAAGAAATGCCGCCGGAATGCGTACCGGCTGTGGCGCGTGGTTTCGTTGCCGGTCGAGATCCACGAGCCGCCCTTGATCAGGTTGTGCTTGCCGTCGAAGGTCGGCGTCGAGAAGTCGTCGTACAGCGGGTGCACGGCGAAGCCCGGGAAGCCGTTGATCGGCGTCTCGGTCCACTGCCAGACGTTGCCCAGCACGTCGCCGAAGCCGGCGTGCACGTGCGCATCGACAGGGGTGGACGACGCCCACCCGGCCAGGTCGATGTTGCCGGGCGCGGCCGTCCAGTCGGGGCGGTCGGGCAGCCCGGACTGGTCGAGCAGGCGGTACCATTCGGCCTCGGTCGGCAGGCGGATCGGCCGGCCCTCGCGCGCGGCCTTCCAACTGCAGAACGCCTTCGCCTCGAGCTGGTTGACTTCGACCGGCCAGTTGCCCGGCAGCGGGATCTCCTCGGCCAGGCAGCGCAGGTTCCAGCCGCCGTCCGGCTGAGGCACCCAGAACAGCGGGTGCGTCGCCTGCCGGAAGTTCCGCCAGGCCCAGCCCTCGGCGGTCCACCAGCGCTCGTCCGTGTAGCCGCCGTCAGCCATGAAGGTGCGGAACTCGTCGTGGCTGACCAGCAGCGTGCCCGCGCGGAACGCCGGGACAGCGACCTCCTCGCGCCCGTACTCGTTGTCCCAGCCGTAGAGATGGTGGTCGCGGGACTTGCCGAGCGTGACCAGGCCGCCGCGCACGTCCCGCCAGCCCGGCGCCGGCGCCGGCCCGCGGTCCGGGCATACCGGCCAGTCCGGCCGTTGCCGGACCAGTTCCAGCGGCAACTGGCGGATGAGCACCGAACTGGTCTCGAGATGGATGCGCTCGTGCTCGATCCCCATCAGCACCGTCCAGAACGGGTCGTCCCAGGTGATGGGCATCGTCAGCGGCGTCGTCGCGATGACCGCCTCGACCACCGCGCGCACCTGGCTGCGGTAGGCGAAGACCTCGGCGACCGGCGGCCAGTCGTAGTGTTGCTCGTCCAGGTCGTCCCAGCTCATCTCGTCGACGCCGATGGCGAAGATCGACTCGAAGCGCGGGTTCACGCGCTGGGCGACCAGGCCCGCGAGCGCGAGCTTGTTGACGAAGAAGCAGGCCGTGTGGCCGAGATAGAAGATGAGCGGGTGCCGCAGCCGGTCGGCGCGGCGGTAGTAGGCCTCGTCGGCGGCGATGACCGCGAACAGGCGTTCATACGATTCCCAGCTGTCGCGGAAGAAGGCGAGGATCTCCGCACGTTTGTCCCCGGCGTTCTGGCTCCCCACCGCTTCAAGGCGGACGGTCGGCTGGGCCTGTTTCAGCATGCGGTACCCCCGGCGGGTGACGTCCCGTTGTTGCCTGTTGTGCTTGTGTGCAATGATAATGCAGACAGGTCGGTGCGCCCATGCCGATTGCGCCCTTGCGATGACGACTGAACTCATCGACCATGGGGGCGTTTGAAGCCGCTGAAACCAGGAGCAGAGGAGCCCCATGTCCGTCCAGGCCCATCCCCAGCTCAATGCCGTCGTCATGCAGCGTATCGAGGTCGCGCCCGGCCTGATCATCCTGCGGGTGTGTCCCGACGGGTGGGAGCTGCCCGACTTCGAGGCCGGCCAGTTCGCCGTACTCGGCCTGCCGCAGGCGGCGGCGCGCGTGCCCCTGTCCGACCCCGATGATGAAACCGGGGACGCGCCCGACCGCCTGATCCGCCGCGCCTACTCGATCGCCTCGTCGTCGCTGGAAAAAAGTTACATCGAGTTCTATGTGACGCTCGTCCATTCCGGGCGCCTGACGCCGCGGTTGTTCGCGTTGAAGGTGGGCGATCGCGTGCACCTGGGGAAGAAGTTCAGCGGCACGTTCACGCTCGACCAGGTGCCCGAGGGCAGCGACCTGGTGCTCGTGGCCACGGGCACCGGCCTGGCGCCGTACATGAGCATGCTGCGCGGCGAGATCGTCTGCCATCCGGAAGCGCGCACGACCGTCGTGCTCGGCGCGCGCCACACCTGGGACCTCGGCTACCGCGGCGAGCTGGCGACCCTGCAGCGGTTCTGCGGTACGTTCCACTACATCCCGGTGATCAGCCGGCCGGACGAGGAACTGACGCGCTGGAACGGACACGCCGGCTACGTGCAGGACGTGTGGGAGCGCGGGCTCATCGGGCAGATCTGGGGCCGCCAACCGGATCCCGCGCGTTGCCACGTGCTGCTGTGCGGCGGGCCGCGCATGATCGAAAGCATGATGACGGCGCTGGCCGCCTCGGGCTTCCGCGAACACACGAAGGACACGCCGGGGCAGATCCACGTCGAGAAGTACTGGTAGGCGGCGCCTCCGGGTGGCCGCAGCAACGACAGCGATGGTGTCGGGCCGATCCCGCGCGATCGCCATTCCCAACCGCGGAGGAAGACATGGATACATTCGCTGCCATCGCCGCGCGGCGGTCGGTCAAGCACTTCGACCCGAACCACGTCATGACCCAGGCCGAGATCGACCGCCTCCTGGGCGCGGCCATCCTGTCCCCGACGTCGTTCAACATCCAGAACTGGCGCTTCGTGGCGATCACCGACCCGGAGACCAAGGCGCAGATGCGCCAGGCGGGCTGGAACCAGGCGCAGTTCACCGACTGTTCGCTGCTGGTGGTCGTCTGCGGCGATCGTGACGCCTACCGCAAGGACCCCGCCCGCTACTGGGTCAACGCCGAGGCCGGCGCCCGGGACTATATCCTGCCGGCCATCCAGGGCGCCTACGGCGGCAACGAGCAGTTGCGCCGGGACGAGAACCTGCGCAGCGGCAGCATGGCCGCGCAGACGATCATGCTGGCGGCCCAGGCGATGGGGTACGAGACCTGCCCGATGATCGGGTTCGACTTCGCCGCCGTGGCGCGGACCATCCGGCTGCCGGCCGAGCACGACATCGTGATGGCCGTCGCGGTGGGCAAGCCGCTCGTGGCGGCGCGGGAGCGGGGCGGCCAGCTGCCGCTGGCCGAGGTCGTGGTCCGGGACCACTTCTAGGCAGGCCAGGAACGCTGCACCGGGCGGGCAGGCGCAGGGCCGGGACGGCCGGATCCGGAAGGGTTCAGTCGTCCAGGTCCGGCACCAGCCCGCCCGCGTTCATCGTCATGATGGCGCGCCCGATGTTCGTGCTGGCGCCGCTCATCTGGCGGAAGCAGTCCATCAGTTCGAGATGGATCTCGCTGGTGGCGACCGACTCGGCCACGGCGTCGTGCACGCGCTCGAAGTGCGCCTGCCGGTAGGCGTCCTCCAGGGCCAGGTAGTTCGCCTGCTTGCTCCGCATGTGCTGCGCCTTCTCGAGGCTGTTCTCGAGGAACGTGTCCAGCGCCCGGCTCATCTGCTTGCACATCTTGATGTGGTAGTTGGCCACTTCCTCGCGGCCGCTGGCCGAGAACTCGCTGCCCCGGTCGATCATCTTGTGCGCCAGGGGCGTGATCTGCTTGTCGACGACGTCGGCGATGTGCTCGAACTGCTTGACCACGTGCAGCATCAGGTAGACTTCCCGCAGCTGCTCGCCGCTCAGCTTCTGCCGGCCGATTTCCACGAGGTAGGCCGTGATCTGCTCCTCGAGCGCGTCGACCTCCTCCTCGCGCCGGTGCAGGTCCTCCAGCAGGGCGGCATCGTGCTCGATGAAAGGCTTGAGGCAGTCCTGGGCCATCGAGCGCACGCGGTCGCCCACGCTCAGGATCTCGACCTTGGCCAGGTTCAGGGCCAGCGCGGGCACGCGTACCATGTCCTGGTCGAGGTGGCGCGCGCGCAGGGTCCATTCCTTCTCGGACTCGGGCTTGTCCGGCAACAGGCGCGTCACCAGGCGCGCGGCGATGCCCGTGAACGGCAGGCAGATCACGGCCAGCGCCACGTTGAAGATCGTGTGGGCATTGGCGATCTGGCGGGGCAGCAGGCGGGCCACCGTTTCCGCGTCGGTGCCCAGGTGGCCGTGGCCGGGGGAGATGTTCCGCACGAGCGTCGCGAACGTCGGGATCCAGCCCACCATCAGCAGCACGCCGAGGATCTTGAAGCCCGTATGGGCCGCAGCCACGCGCCGCGCCGGCCGGGCGGTGCCCAGCGAGGCCATGACCGCCGTGATGCACGTGCCGACGTTGGCGCCCAGCAAGAGCGGGATGGCGGCCTCGAGCGTCAGCAGCCCCTGCTGCGCCAGCACCATCACGATGCCGATGAAGGCGGCGCTGCTGTGGATCGCCGCCGAGAACGCGGTGCCCACCAGGATGCTCAGGATCGGGTTCTCCAGCCGCAGCACCTGGTCCAGGAACGGCTGGTAGGTGCGCAGCGGGTGCATGGCGTCGCTCATGACCTGCATGCCGAAGAACAGGATGCCGGTGCCCAGCAGGATCTCGCCGAAGCTCACCAGCCTGCCGCCGCGCGGCAGGACGCGCAGGGTGAAGCCGATCGCCACCACCAGCAGCGCATAGTCGGTCAGGTTGAACGCGATCAATTGCACGGTGACGGTCGTGCCGATGTCGGCGCCGAGGATGACTCCGAGCGTCTGCGAGAAGGTGACCAGGCCGGCCTGCACGAAGCTGACCAGCATCACCGTGGTCGCGCTCGAGCTCTGGATGAGCATCGTGACGAACGCGCCGACCGCCAGGCCGATGAAGCGGTTGGCGGTCACGGCGCTGAGGATCGTGCGCAGCCGGCGGCCCGCGCTGCGCTGCAGCGCGTTGCTCATGATCGTCATGCCGTAGAGGAACAGCCCCATGCCGCCGAACAGGCCGAAGAGCAGGAACATCGCCCAGGCCGGGCGCCGCACCTGCAGGTGGAACACCGTCTCAGACTGGTTGCCGGCCTCACCGTGCAGGCGCGCCAGCACCGTGTAGGGCGCGGCGGTCGCCCCGGTGGCGAAGTTGAACGCGGCCCGTCCGTCGGTCCCGGTCGTCGCTTCGCCCAGGGCATGGTCCTGGGGCGCCACCAGGCGGAACTGCACGACGGCGCCGGCCAGCGGCTTGCCGTCCGCGCCCGTGGCCACGACGATCAGGGGGGCCGGCAGGGCGCGGCCCGTCAGCGCCGTCTGGTTGTCGCCACCGGCGGCGCGGCCGCGGTCCTGGTCGCGGAAGACCTCGAGCGTGGGCGCGCCACCGCTCGTCGCCACGGCAGCGTCCGCGTGCAACGGTCCGTTCAGGACCGGCGGATCGCCGGCAAGGGACGAGCCGGCGACGGTGACCAGGAAGGCAGCAGCCAGCCAACCGGCGCGAACGCGGATTCTTGTGTTCACGAGACCGACCTTGCGCAGGACAGTCCCGGTCCGTCGTCGGGCCGGTTCCACTGGTGCTGCGGATTGTTGAATTCGGAGAAATCGGTGCGACGGTCGCCGCGGTTGCGGCCGGCCCAATCGTCCTCTAGGTGACGCAACCGGCGGGCCAGCAGGGCCAGGGTGACGGCGAGGCACATCACCAGCACCGCGTCCATGGTCGCGTTCGCCGCCGCTCCCGGCCGCAGGGCGCGGGACAGGGCCTCGAGGCAACCGGCTCCGGCAACGATCGCCAGGGCCACGGAAAGGCGGCGCCCCACGGCGCCGATCGACAGGATGGCGAAGGCCGATAGTGCCGCGAGGCGCGCGGCCGACATGGCGGCCGGATCGGCCACGGGCCGGGCCTTGCCGCAGATGGCGAGCAGGACGAGTCCCGACTGGAGCAGGTTCAGGGCGGCGGCAGCCAGCCCGGACCGGTGCAGGATCCCCACGGTGGCGGTCCAGGCCAGGCCCAGGCCGACCAGGAACAGGCCGACGATGTACGCCGACCAGCCTGCGGCCACGATCGTGACCGGCGAACCGGACCCCGCCCCGGGGCTCCTGGCGCCGGCCAGGGACAGCAGGGCCGCGCCGGCCAGGGCCACCGCTCCCGACAACAACAGTCGACTGCCGCGGAGGCCACCCTGTGCTTCCCGCCAATCGTCGAGTCTTCCGGTGTGTGCCGACATCGTCCCGCAGCGCCCCCCGGCCGGCCGCAGCGGCCGGTCCCGTTCACAAACGTATCCTTGATGATAACCCGTCAGGGGGGGCGCGGACAAGTGGTTAGCGTTCCAGGCCGATGGTGGACAGGAGGGCCTCCGGGAGATAATGTGGCGCCCATGAAGATCGCATTCATCGGCACCCACGGCGTGGGCAAGACCACGCTCTGCTTCGAACTGGCGGCGGCGCTCAAGCGGCTGGACTTGAGCGTCGACCTCGTCAAGGAAGTGGCGCGCGCCTGCCCGCTGCCCATCAACCGCGACACCACCGACGCCGCGCAGAACTGGATCCTGCACTCGCAGGTCGCGCGCGAGATCGAACTGGCCGATGCCTACGACATGATCGTGTGCGACCGCGCCGTCGTGGACAACTACGCCTACATGGTGCAGGCCGCCGGCCGCCGGCCCGAACTGGAACCGTTCATCCGCCACTGGCTGGGCACTTACGGGCTGCTGGTGAAGGTGCCGGTCGTCGCGCCGCCGACGTTCGACGGCACGCGCGACGTGTCGGTGGACTTCCAGATGGCGATCGACCGCACCCTGGATCAACTCCTGGCCGAGTTCGGCACGCCGGTCTTCAACCTGCCCCGCGAGGGCCGCGACAGCTGGGTCGGTCTTGTCCTGGCCGCCCTGGACCTGCCCCAGCAGCCGCCCCAACTTGGGCTTTTCGGTTGATCCGGGACCTTTTCAGCCTATCTTTGACGTTATCACCCCGACCGACCCCACCGCCGGAACCTTCCGAACGGAACGGGATTTGCGAGGAATCGTCGTCCGCCGCCCGGAACACTGTTCCCGGGTCGGCGTGATGGGTGCTGCCGCGGCTCTTGGCACGTGCCGACGACGGTCCCGGCCTGTAGTTACCTGGAGAGCAACATCTTGTCAGACAACACCTTGCGGGTGATGACCTTCAATCTCCTGACCGCCACCAAGATGCGCCGCAGCCATCCCTGGCGCCTGCGCAAGCGGAACATCGCGCGCATCTTCGAGCGCATGCAGCCCGATGTGGTGGGGACCCAGGAGGCAAATTACAAGCAGTTGCGCGAGCTGGCGGCCCTGCTGCCCGACTACGCGTTCGTCGGCGAGGGCAATCTCGGGCCCGGCCACACCGACGACGAGGGCAACTGGTACTGCGCCATCTTCTACCGCCGCGACCGCGTGCGTCCGGTCACCGGCGAGCAGGCCGGGGACGTGCTGTGGCTGTCGCCGACGCCCGAAGTCCCGGCGTCGCAGTACCACCTCGGGACCCGGCCGCGCCTGGTGACCTGGCACACCTTCGAGCTCATCAGCACCGGCCGGCAGTTCGTCTTCGGCACCACGCACCTCGAGGCCGTGAACCACTGGCATCGCCGCCGCAGCGCGCGCCAGTTGCGCGACTACATCAACCGCAAGGTGCAGGAGCTGGGACCCACCGTGCCGGTCTTCCTGACGGGCGACTTCAATGCCGGCGCCGGTTCGCGCGAGATCCGCGCGATGGTGGCCGAGCACGAGGACGATGCCTCGCTGTACGACGCCTGGGCCGAAGCCGAAGCCGAAGCCGGCGCCGGCGCTGCGCAGGCGCGGGGCGGCACGTTCCGCGGGCTGGGCCTGCGCGATCGCGTCGGCCACCGGTTGCTGGGGCCGCGCCGGATCGACTACGTGTTCTTCCGGCCGCGCCTGACGATCCGCACCATCGACCGTGTCGACTTCGAGGACATGGAGCACCGCGAGGCGGCGCTGCCGTCGGACCATTACCCGGTGCTGGCCGAGTTCGCGCTGGCCGGCTGAACCTGCGAGGGCCCATGGACGAGACCGCTGCCCGGCTCGACGACACCCTCCGGCTGTTTCCCGGCCCCGTCACCGTCGTCGGCGTTGCCGCCGGGGGCGTGCTCGGGGGGCTGACCGCCTCCTGGGTGACGCGCGTGTCCATGGAGCCGCCCCTGATGATGGTGGCGATCGGGCGCCAGCGCCGCACCTGGGAACTGCTGCAGGACGCGACCCACTTCACGGTCTCGCTGCTGGGCGAAGGGCAGGTGGCCGAGGCGCGCCTGTTCGGACTGAAGTCCCGCCGCGACGTCGACAAGTGGGCGCAGGTCCCGCACGACCTGGTGGGGCCCGGGCAGCCCGTGTTGCGCGAATGCGCGGCGAGCTGCCTGTGCGCGATCGAGGGCCGCTTTCCCGCCGGGGACCACGATTGCCTGCTCGGCCGGGTGGTCGAGGTGACGCGGGGGCCGCTCGAGGCGCCGCTGCCCCTGCGGGGAGCCGACTACGCGCCGTGACGAACGTGCGTTGACGAACGCGCCTTGCGGCCCTGCTTGCGGACGCGGGCGCCTGTGGTAAGATGATCCGTACGGGTCGTTCGGACCGTCCGGTCCCG
The DNA here is from genome assembly GCA_903859215.1 of uncultured bacterium. GTDB lineage: Bacteria > Krumholzibacteriota > Krumholzibacteriia > LZORAL124-64-63 > LZORAL124-64-63 > CAINDZ01. The sequence continues at coordinate 12,780 of CAIOLW010000368.1, forward strand.
ATGGCCAAGCCAGCCGAATCCCAAGGAGGCCCGAGCATGGATACCGCCCGGACGCGGAACGCCGACGACTTCCTCCCCGAAGCCATCCGCTCCCTGCCCCTCGTCGAGCTGCCGGTTTCCGGCGCCCGGGGCTACTGCCTGCAGGATGACCAGAAGCAGGTGGTGTTCTTCGCGTTCGACGAGGGCGTCAGTTTTCCTGACCACTCGCACTGCGAACAGCGCGGCCTGGTCATCACGGGCGAGATGACGATCGAGGTCGGCGGCCAGACCAATCTCTACCAGGCGGGCGACCAGTACGTCGTTCCTGACGGCGTGACGCATCGCGCCAGCTTCAGCAAGCCGACCGTGCTGATCGACATGTCCGACGCGCCGAACCGTTACACCGTCTACCGCTGACCGGACGGGCGACGGACCTGAACGTGAAGCGGCCCCGCCACGGTGCGGGGCCGCTTCGTTCGTCAGGCGGGCGCAACTCGCGCCAGACGGGCGCGCCTCGGGTCAGGCCGGTCCGACCGTGACCTCCGCGTAGCGGTCGCCATGCAGGTACCGCGCGGCCGCCGCGCGGATCTCGTCCGCCGTGCAGCTGTTGACCCGGTCCACAAGCCGCACCATGTCGTCGGCCTCGCGCCCGTACATGACGTCGCGCTGCGCACGCGTGGCGCGGGCCGAGTTCGACTGCCCCGCGATCAGCAGGCCCCCGGCCAGTTCAGTGCGCGCCCTTCCGAGTTCGACCTCGCCGACCCGTTCGCCGGCCAGGCCCACCAGTTCGTCCCGCAGCGCATCGCGCGCCTGCCCGGCCGTGGCCGGCGCCGTCAGCACGTAGCCCAGAAGAAGACCCTGCCCGAAGCCCGACGTGCCGACAAAGCCGGCGTTGTAGCACAGCGAACGCCGGTTGCGCAGGTTCTCGAACAGCCGCCCGCTCTGCCCGTTGAGCACCTGCCGCAGCAGCATCAGCGGCACGCGTTCCTCGTCGTCGCCGACCGGTCCGGGCCAACCCAGCAGGACCACGGCCTGGTTCTGCGCGCGGGTGATGCGCTCGCTCTCCACGCCGGCGATGACCCTGGCCGCCCCGGGGGTGGCCGGCAGCGCCACCGGCTGCGGCAGGCGTTGCGCCAGCCCCGTGACCACGAGCCGCAACTGCGCGGGGTCGATGTCGCCGGAAGCCACCACCTGCAGGCGGCCGCGGGTCCAGGCCCGCGCATGGCGCGCGACGACCTGCTCGCGGTCGATGGCCGCCAGGCTCTCGACGGTGCCCTGCAGGGGGCGGCCGTAGGGGTGGTCGCCGTAGATCATCGCCCGCAACCGCAGCATCGCCGATTGCAGCGGATTGTCGGCCACCGCCGCCAGCTGCTCGCGGGCCAGTCGCTTCTCCTGCTCCAGTTCCGCGGCCGCGAAGGTGGGCTCGGTGATCGCCTCGACCAGGCGCGCGAGCGCCGGTTCGAGGCGGTCGGCCAGCGCGGTCAGGTACAGGCCCCCGAAGTCGCGGTCGCAGATCGCCCCGAGCGAGGCGCCGTCGTCCTCGAGCAGCTGGTGGAAGCGCTCGGCCGGGCAGCCGGCGGCGCCGCGCAGCAGGGTCTCGTGCGCAAGGGCCGCGAGGCCGGCGTCGTCGGCGGTTTCGCCGGCGGCGCCGCCGCGCACGGCGACCGCGAGCGTCACCACCGGGACGGCGCGATCGACGCGGCAGTGCAGTTCGCTCCCGTCAGGCAGGACTTCGGATGCGAAGCGCGGGGGATGCGGCAACCGCGCGGGGCGCGACCGGGACGCCGGCGCCGTCCTGGCCAGCGGCGGGCGCGTGGCGGCGATATCGTCCCCGGGCAGCGCGCCGTCGAGCAGCGCGGTGAGCGCGGCCGCATCGGCCGGAACGCCGGCGGCGGCGGGGTCCGCCAGGCGCGGCAGGTAGAGGATGCAGGCCAGGTTGCCCAGGCGGAAAACGTCGCGCGCGTAGGCGGCGACATCGGCGATGGTGACGGCGGCGACACGCTCGGGGAAGGCAAAGGCGCCTTCGAGGTCGTCGAACAGCGCATGGTGACCCAGGGACGAGGCCTGCCCCTGCACCGTCTCGAGTCCGAAGAGATGGGCGCGGGTCGTGCGGCGCGCGGCGCGCTCGAGTTCGTCGGGCGCGCAGCCGTCGCGGCCGAGGTCGCCGAGGATGCGCGCGCATTCGCGCACGGCCGCGGGCAGGCGGTCGACCGACGTTTCGAGGTCGACCATGACGACACCCTCGCGCGGGCCGGTCTCGGTCATGACGGCGTAATCGTCGACCAGCTTCAGTTCCTCCTGCAGACGGCGGTACAGTCGGCAGCTGCGGCCGTCGCTCAGCGCGCGATTGACAACCGAGAGCACGGGCTCGAAGCCGGAGGATTCGCCCGGCGCCGGGAAGACGAGCTTCGCGTAGGCCTTCTGCAGGTCGCCGGATTCGACGCGCAGCCGGGGTTCGTGGCGGCGTGGTTCGCAGGCCGGCGCGGCGACGATGGCATCGGCGCCGGCATCCGCGGTCGCCGGCGGCGGGTCGCCCGCGTCGCCGAACGCCGCCTCGAGCAGTGCGAAGACCTCGCCGGGATCCACGTCGCCGACCACGACCGCCACCATGTTGGCCGGATGGTAGGCCGAGCGCCAGAAGCGCAGGATGCGTTCGCGCGGGCACTGCAGCAGGTTCTCGTCGCGACCGCCGATCGGGTGCCGGTAAGGGCTCTCGTCGAACGCCAGCTCCAGGCCCCAGCGCCAGGTGACGCCGAACCCGAACGGGATGTCGTCGTACATGTGGTTCTCGTGGACCAGCACCTGGCGTTCGGCGTCCAGCGAGGCGGCCTCGAACGCGGAGTGCCTGAGCGCATCGCCCAGGATGTCGATCGCCACGGGCAGCGAGGCTGCCGGCGCCGTGATGTGGTAGTTGGTCGTCTCGTAGCCGGTGCCTGCATTCGTGGAGCCGCCGGCCGCGGCCACCTCGAGCGCGAAGTCGCTCTCGCCGCGCCGCGCCGTGCCCTTGAACAGCATGTGCTCGATGCCGTGGGACCAGCCGCGCAGCGCCTCCGGTTCGCGGTTCGACCCCACGCCGACCCAGACGTTGCAGACGGCGACCGGGCTGCGCGGGTCGCGGCGGATGACCACGCGCAGGCCGTTCGCCAGGCGTCCCGTGTGCAGGTCGTCGGCCAGGGGGTGGGCCCGCAGGCCGGTGGCGGGAAAATCGTTCTCGCTCATGCTGTCCTTTCAGGGGCTGTGCGCGCGGCAGGGCATATGGTTCCCCATTATCGGCGGCGGCGGGGGGAAGTCCACCGGTGATCCGCGGCCTGCGCCGCGGCTGTGGCGGGGCGGCCCGGATGTTGCGAGGTTGACGATTGCGCGCCCGGTCCCGACAATCGGCGACCGGCGGCGCGGGGCGCGCGGCGCGCGGCATGGGACAACGGAGCAGGGACGGGGGACATGGCAGACGGGGATCGCAGCGCCTACTTCGGCCATCCGCGACGCGAGATGGAGCCGTTCGTGCCCGCGACGGCGACGGTCGTGCTCGACATCGGTTGCGGCGCCGGGGCCTTCGCGGCCACCCTGCGCGCCGCGCGGGCCGGCCGCGCGCTCGAGATCTGGGGCGTGGAACTTGCGGCCGAGGCCGCTGCGCGGGCCGGCGGCGTCTGCGACCGGGTGCTCGTGGGCGACGCTGTGGAACGACTGCGGGAACTACCCGCGGGCCGCTTCGACTGCGTCGTCATGAACGATGTCCTCGAGCACCTGGCCGACCCGGGGGCCCTGCTGCGCGAGGCGCATCGCGTCCTGGCGCCGGGTGGCGCACTCGTGGCGTCGCTCCCGAACGTGCGCTACTTCTTCAACGTCGTGGACCTCGTGGTTCACGGGCGCTGGGACTACGTCGACGAGGGCATCCTCGATCGCACGCACCTGCGCTTCTTCACGCGCAGCAGCCTGGTCCGGTTGTTCGAGGATGAGGGTTTCGTCGTGCAGAGGATGCAGGGCATCAACCCGACGGGGTCGCTGAAATTCAGGCTGGTCCACCTGCTGACCTGCGGCCGGTGGGCGGACATGCGCTGGCTGCAGTTTGCCTGCGTGGCGCTGCCGCGGGAGGGCGCATGAGCCGCGCGTCCACGCCGGGGGCCGCGCCGACGCCGACGATCATCACGATCGACGTCGAGGAGTGGTTCCACGGGCACAACTACCTGGCGAGCGTGCCGTTGTCGATGTGGGACAGCCAGGTGCTGCGCGTGGAGAAGGGGACACGGGCGTGCCTCGACCTCCTGGACCGCCACGGCGTGAAGGCGACGTTCTTCGTCCTGGGCTGGACCGCCGAGCGTTTCCCTGACCTTGTGCGCGAGATCGCGCGGCGCGGGCACGAAGTGGGCTGCCACAGCCACGCGCATCCGGAGGTCTTCCACCTGACGCGCGACGAATTCAGGGCCGACGCGGAGCGCGCGCTGGCCGCCCTGTCCCGCGCCGGCATCGAGCGGCCGGAAGGCTATCGGGCGCCCAGTTTCAGCCTGACGCCGCCGGTGCACCACTACCTCTGCGAACTGCAGGACCTGGGTTTCCGCTACGACTGCTCGCTGTTCCCGGTGCGTCACCCGCGCTATGGCCAGCCGCGTTCGCCGCGCACGCCGTTCCGCCTCGGCCCGGGCGCCGACGGCCTGGTCGTCATCCCGATGCCGACCTGGCGGTGCGCCGGCGTCAACCTGCCGTTCTCGGGCGGCGGCTACCTGCGCCTGCTGCCGTGGCCGGCCTTCGTCTTCCTGCGCGAACAGGCGCGTCGGCAGGGCGTGCCGGCCATCGTCTACCTGCACCCGTGGGAGATGGACGACTTCCGCCCGCACGCGAAGCTTTCGCCATGGCAGCGCCTGCGCAGCCAGGGTCAGCAGGACACGATGCCGGTCAAGCTCGAGCGCATCCTGGCTGAGGGCGGGTTCACGACGCTTGGCGAACATGCGCGGCGCCTGGGAGCAGGGGCAAACCTTCCGGTGCGCAGGCCGGTGCCGGGGGTTGGTCTCGCCTGACGATCGCCTGGGAGGGAACGCAAAAGAGCGAGGCGGGCCTGCGCCACAGGCCCGCCTCGTCTCTTTCTGCGTCACCAGGGGTCGCTCGCCAAGTGCCCCTGTTGCTCGCCCGCCCTGTCCGTTCGCCTGACTCGTCCGTTCGCCCACTCGTCCGTTCGCCCACTCGTCCCGTGTCCGCTCGCCGTGTCCTCGGAGGAGGTGTCCGCTGATTGGGGGGTCGCGGTTGGTTCAATCTCCGATTCGTTGTAGGATACGTGCCGTTGGCACCCCGGGTTCCCGCGCCGGGGAGATTTTTTCGGAAGGATCCGCACGTGTCGATGCTGCGCCAGGACCCCCTGACCGGCCGCTGGGTGATCATCGCCACCGGCCGCGGGGGGCGTCCCAACGAGTTCCCGCTGCTGCAGCGCGGCGGCGCGGCCGAGGGGCGCTGCCCCTTCTGCCCGGGACACGAGGCCGATACCACCCCCGAAGTGCTGGCGCTCGGCCGTCCGCACGGGGCGATGCCGAACAGCCCCGGTTGGCGCCTGCGCGCGTTTCCCAACCTGTACCCGGCCGTGACGGCGGCGCCCCACGGCGCGGCAGGGGGTGAATCCGACGACCTGCTTTCTGCCTGGCCGGGACACGGCCGCCACGAGGTTGTCGTCTACACCCCGGACCACCGCGCCAGCCTGGCCACCCTGTCAGAGGCCGACTTCGTGGCGCTCCTGGACGCCGTGCGGCAGCGCGCCGCATCGTTCGCCGCCGGGCCGGACATCCGTTTCGTGGCCCCCTTCTGCAACCACGGCCCGGAAGCCGGGGCGACGCTCACGCATCCGCACCTGCAACTCATCGGCACGCCGCGCGTTCCGCTGCTGACGGTGGAGAAGTCGCTGCGCCTTGACGCGTGGCGGCGGGACCACGACGGTTGCCTGCTCTGCGACCTGGCGGCCCGGGAGCGGCGCGAGGGCGCCCGGCTCATCCGGGCCGATGCCCACTGGACGGCCCTGGCGCCCTGGGCCAGTCGATTCCCGTGGGAGGTGCTGCTGGTGCCGACCCGTCACGGGCCTTCGCCGCTGGATCTCGAGCCCGCGGCAGCTCTGTCGCTGGCCGGCATGCTCGGGACGATCCTGCGCGCGCTGCAACGCCACCACGGCGATTTGTCGCTCAACCTGGTCTTCCACCTGGCGCCGCGCCGCGGCAGCGACGGGAGTTTCGCCGAGCCGGCGCTCGACGCGCTCGGCGACCGGGCCATCGGACAGTGGCACGGGCACATCGAACTGTTGCCGCGCCTGAGCCGCCTGGCCGGTTTCGAGGCGGGCACGGGGTATGCGATCAATGCGGTCGAACCGGAGGCGGCGGCCGCTCAATTGCGCTCGGCGGAGGGCTGGACATGAACATCCTGATGGTGGCGGCCGAATACGCGCCGCTGGCCAAGGTCGGCGGCCTGGCCGACGCAGTGGCCGGGCTGGCCGAGGCGCTTGCGCGGCGAGGCCACGACGTGCGCGTCGTGCTGCCGTGCTACGACGCCCAGGCGGCAGCGGCCGCCGGCTTCCGCCACCGGCCCGGCCCGCCCCTGCCGATCCGGCTGGGGCAGCGGTTCCATGCCGTGAGGCTGTTGGAACGCGCGCGGCCCGGACGGGGCCCGCGCGTCTACCTGGTCGACGAGCCCTCGGTATTCGGCGGCGATGTCTACGCCTACGGCGGCGCGGCTTCCGCGTCGCCGCTCGAGCGCGCCGGCCTGCTGGCGCAGGCGGCGCTGCTGTTGCCCGGGTGCCTGGACTGGCCGGTGGACATCGTGCACGCCCACGACGCGCAGGCGGCCCTGGCACCGGTGTACCGTCGGCAGTGGTTCGCCGGCCCGGCGCTGCCCGGCCCGGCCGGCACGGTGCTGACCATCCACAACCTTGCGCACCAGGAGATCCACGCCCCCGGGGCGGTCGCCGAGCTCGGGTTGCCGGCGACGCTGGCCACCTACCCGGGCCTGCTCGAGTTCCACGGCAGCGTGAACCTGATGAAGGCCGGCATCCTCGCGGCCGATCGCGTCAACACCGTCAGCCCGACCTATGCGCGCGAGACGGTGACCGATCCGGCGTTCGGTTGCGGGCTCGAAGGCGTGCTCGCCGGCCGCGGCGAGGCCTACACCGGCATCCTCAACGGCGCCGACTACGAGGCCTGGAACCCGCGGACCGACCGCGCCCTGCCGGCGTCGTTCAGCGCCGCCGCGCCCGGCGGGCGCGAGGCCTGCCGCGCTGCCCTGCGCTCCGAACTGGGCCTGGACCTGCCCGCCGAACGGCTTCTCTGCGGGTTCGTGGGGCGCCTTGTCGCTCAGAAGGGGCTGGACCTGGCGCTGCCCCTGCTGGAGCGCCTGGCCGGCGACGGCTTCGGCTTCGCGTTCCTGGGTACGGGCGATGCAGCGTTGGAACAGCAGGCGACGGCCGTCGCCGCCGCGCTGCCGGGCCGCGTCGCGTTCGTGCGCGGGTTCGACGATGCCCTGGCCCGGCGCATCTACGCCGGCAGCGACCTGTTCCTGATGCCGAGCCTGTTCGAACCCTGTGGCCTGGGGCAGATGTATGCGCTGCGCTACGGCGCGCCGCCGGTGGTCAGGAGCACGGGCGGTCTGGCCGATACCGTGGTGGACGCCGACGAGGCCGATGGCGACGGCTTCGTGTTCGCCGAACCGCGGCCCGATGCGCTGCTCGGCGCACTGCGGCGCGCCGGGCACCTGTGGACCGATCGCGCCGGATGGAAGGCGCTGCAGGCGCGCGGCATGCGGCGCGCGTTCGACTGGGACCTCGCCGCTGCCGGCTATGAGGAAACCTACGTGGCGGCGGTCGCCGCCGCCGGGGGGGATGATGATGACGATTGAAGGCGAGGTTCCGGCGCGCGAGACGCTGATTGCCGCGGGTTTCCGCGGTTCGCGACAGCCGATGCTGCTGCTGGATGTGGACGGACGCGTGGCGGCCGCGAGCGCCGGTGTCGCCGAACTGGTGGGCGTTCCGTGCGAGTCGATCGTGGGCTGCCCGTGCGCCGACTGGTTCCTGCCCGAGGGCGCGGTCGGGCAGTGCACGCTGCTGGGCGGGTGCCAGGGCGGGCTCCGGCGGCAGGCGCAGGTGCGGCACGCGCGCGGCGAGTTGATCCCGGTTGAAATCGTCTGTTCGAGTTTCCACGCCGACCCGCTGCCGGGAACCGGCGAGGGCGCGGCCGTCGATGACGACATCCGCCGCCACTGTTTCTTCCACATCGAGGACATCCGGCAGCGCGAGCACGACGATCAGGTCCGCGCCGCGCGCCAGGCCAAGCTCCCGCTGCTCAACCAGGTCAGCGAGGCGCTCTACGGCGCGCACCTGACGCTCGACCAGCTGCAGCAGGCGATCCTCATCTGCGTGACGGCGGGGCAGGGCCTGCGCTTCAACCGCGCCTTCCTGCTGCTGGTGGACGACGCGGGCGTCATGCTGCGCGGTGAACTGGCCATCGGGCCGAGCAACCACGAAGAGGCGGCGCGCATCTGGCACGACCTGGCCGATCGTCCCGCCGACCTGTTCGAGATGATGACCAGCTACGACCAGTCCATCAAGAACACCAACGCGGCGGTCAACGAGATCGTGCGGAAGATGGAGGTCTCGCTGGACCGCACGGACCACATCCTGGTGCGCGCGATGCACGAGCGGCGCGTCGCGCGTGTGACCGGCGACATGAAGCTGCCGGGCGCCGACGAACTGCGCGGGTGGCTGGGCGGCGGCCAGTTCGCCGTGGCGCCGCTGACCATCCGCAGCGGTCCGGTCGGCGTGATCGTGGCGGACAACGCCATCAGCGGGCAGGAGATCAGCGACCTGGACCTCGAGTTCCTGCAGATGTTCGCCAACCAGAGCGCGGCCGCCGTCGAGAACAGCCGCCTCTACCGCGAACTGGAGAAGCGGCTGGTGGACCTGCGCCGGGCCCACCACCAGCAGAAGGAGGACCAGCAGACGCTGCTGCGCATGGAGCGCCTGAGCGTCATGGGCGAGACCTCCGCCATCGTGGCCCACGAGCTGCGCAACCCGCTGGTCGGGATCGGGGGCTTTGCCCGGACCCTGATGCGGAACCTCGACGAAAACGACCCGAATCACCGCTTTGCCGCGATCATCTCCGAGGAGGTCGCGCGCATGGAGGAAATCATCCACGACCTGCTGGATTTCATCCGGCCCCGCAAGTTGCTGCGGCAGGGGACGGTGATCGACGCCCTGGTCACCGAGACCGCCGAGCGGTTCCGCGGCGAATTCAACGGGGCCGGCGTGCAGTTGGCGATCGAGCCCGGATGCGGGGAATTGACGCTGGAATGCCATCCGGGCGAGATCCAGCAGGTCCTGCAGAACTACCTGATGAACGCTCTGCAGGCGCAGGTCCTCGGCGGGCAGGTGGCCGTGCGGACCAGCGTTCTGGAGGGGGGCCTGAAGGTCGAGGTGCTCGATTCCGGTCCGGGTTTTGCAGAAGTGGACGGTAAGCGGCTGTTCTCGCCGTTCTTCTCGACCAAACCCACCGGTTCGGGCCTGGGGTTGACCATCTGCGCGCAGATCATCAAGGCGCACGGGGGGGTCACCGGGGCGGCCAACCGGCCGGAGGGCGGGGCGGCATTCTGGTTCATCCTGCCCTTGCCGAAAAGCCCGGGTGGGGCGCCGGGAACAGTGATTTGAGTAGCTACTTTCAGTGGCCGGCGGTAGATTGCGATTGGAGCGCCAGCGGGGAGCTTCCAATTCGCAAAGGAGGGCGAATTATGGCAAAGGTCCTGATCGTCGATGATGAGCCCCACCTGAGGCTCCTTTACGAGACCGAACTGCGACGCGCCGGCTTCGAGACGATGACCGCGAGCAACGCGGCCCAGGGACTCGAGTTCGTCGACACCATGCAGCCCGACCTGGTCGTCCTCGACATCCGCATGGCGGGGATGGACGGGATCGAGGCACTGCAGCGCATCCTTGAGCGCAACAACAGTATTCCCGTTGTGCTCAACACCGCGTTCTCCAGCTACCGCGACAACTACCTGACGTGGGCCGCCGACGCCTACGTGACGAAGTCGTCCGATGTGACCGAGTTGCTGGACACGGTGAAGCACCTCCTGGATGAACGCCTGGCCCACCGGAACTGAGCGTGATGGCGGCGGGCTGTCGCCCGTCGCCGGAAAGTAGTCGGGTTGAGCAACAGGGAATTGGTTCGCGGCACGCTGAGCCTTGTCCTGGCCGGCGGCCAGGGCGAACGTTTGTATCCGCTGACGCGCGACCGCTCGAAGCCCGCGGTGCCGTTCGGCGGGGCCTACCGGATCATCGATTTCACGCTTTCGAACTGCGTCAACAGCGGCCTGCGGCAGATCTACGTGCTGACGCAGTACAAGTCGTTCTCGCTGGACCAGCACCTGCAGCGCGGCTGGAACATCTTCAGCTACGAGGCCGACGAGTTCCTCTACCGCATCCCGCCGCAGCACCGCGTGGGGCAGAAGTGGTACCAGGGCACGGCCGACGCGGTGTACCAGAACATCTACCTGCTCGAGGAACGCCGCCCGCAGCGCGTGCTCATCCTTTCGGGCGACCATGTCTACCGGATGAACTACGCGAAGCTGCTCGAATTCCACGAGGAGAAGGACGCGCGCCTGAGCCTGTGCGCCGCCGTCGTGCCGAAGGAAGGCGCCGACCAGTTCGGCATCCTCGAGGTCGACGAGAACTGGAAGGTGGTCGGGTTCGAGGAGAAGCCGGCCGACCCGAAGACGATTCCCGGCGACCCGGACCACTGCCTGGTCAACATGGGCGTCTACGTCTTCGACACCGAGAGCCTCGTGCGCGAGCTGTGCCACGACGTCAAGCAGGTCGCATCGCGCCACGACTTCGGGCGCAACATCATTCCCGAGATGGTTGCGCGCGGCGAGGTCTACGCGCTGCCGTTCCGCGATCCCGACACCGGGAAATCGTGGTACTGGCGCGACATCGGCACGCTCGACAGCTACTACGAGGCGAACATGGAACTGACCCGGCGCAAGCCGCAGTTCGACCTCTACGATCCCGACTGGAATTTCCGCGCCTGGCAGCCGCCGCTGCCGCCGAGCAAGACCGTGCACGGCGTGGCGGCCGACGGCCGGCTACCCGGAATCGTCGAGGACAGCATCGTCGGCAGCGGGTCGATGATCTCGGGCGGGCGCGTCGAGCGCTCCATCGTCGGCCACAGTTGCCGCGTGGGTTCGTACAGTCGTGTCACCGAGAGCATCCTGATGGACGATGTGCGCATCGGGCGCCACGCCGAGGTGCGGCGCTGCATCGTCGACAAGGGTGTCATCGTGCCCGATGGGATGCGACTCGGCTGCGACCCGGCCTGGGATGCGTCGCGGTTCACGGTTTCGCCCTCGGGCGTCGTCGTGATCCCGCGGCATGCGGACCTGACGGGGCTGCAGCAGGACCAGGACACGTTCCGTCAGCCGCGGTAGAGCCCGGGGCGGCGGTCGCCCAGCACGTCGTTGCGCAGCGTCAGTTGGGTGTCGGGCGTGCCCGGTTCGATGCGCGCGACGGCGGCGCCGGTGCCGGTGGACGGCAGGCGCGCCAGGCGCTCGCCGCGCGGCGCCACCACCTGCGAACCCCCGCTGAAGACCAGTTCGCTGCCGGTGCGGTCCTCGCATCCCACGCGGTTCGCCGTCACGGCGTGCACCGCGTTCTCCAGGCAGCGCGTGACCATCGCCTCCTGGCACCAGGGCAGCACCAGGTTGCACGGGTGCGCGATCACCTTCGCGCCGCCGAGCGCCAGGCTGCGCGCCGCCTCGGGAAAGATCCAGTCGAAGCAGATCATCAGGCCCACCGTGGTGCCGCAGGCCCGGAAGACCGGGAACGGCCGGTCGCCCGGGTCGAACAGCAGCTTCTCGTCCAGGAACAGGTGGACCTTGCGGTAGGCGTCGTGCGTGCCGTCGGGGCGCAGCAGCACGGCGCTGTTGAACAGCCGCGGGCCGTCGCGCTCGACCAGGCCGGCCACGAGCGTCGTGCCGGTGGCCGCGGCGTGGGCGCCCAGCCGCGTGACGACGGGACCCGCGACGGTGCCGGGTCCGAGGTCCTCGGCGAAGGCGGCGACCTCGTCGCGCGAGCGGAACTGGTAGCCGGTCGCAAAGAGTTCCGGCAGCACGGCGAGGTCGCAGCCGCCTGGGATCAGCGCCAGCGCCTGGTCGAGGTTGGCGTCCACGCACCCGAAGGCGGGCGACGTCTGGACGGCGGCGACCGTCAGGCTGCTCATGCGGAGGTTCCCCTGGGGCCGGCGCCGGTCAGCGCCAGCAACTGGTCCAGTGTGGCTTCGCGATCGAAGCGCGCGCCGACATGTGCCGTGGCCGCCGCGCCCATGCGCGCAGCGAGGTCGTGGTCGGACAGCACGCGCGCGAGCGCGGCGGCCAGCGCTGCCGGATCGTCGACCGGCACCAGCAGCCCGGTGTCCCCGTCGATGACGATTTCCGGCAGGCTGCTGGCGTTGGTTGCGATGACCGGCACGCCGCAGGCGCCCGCTTCGGCCGCGACCAGGCCGAAGCCTTCGGCCAGCGACGGCAACACGAGGGCGTCGATTCCATGGTAGAAGGGCACCGGGTCCTCGACGAAGCCCGGCAGCTCCACCGCGCCGGGGTTCGCCAGCCCCGCTCGCCACGCCTCGATCCGGGGGCGCAGCGGGCCTTCGCCGGCGATCAGCAGTCGGCGTGCAGGCTGTGCGGGCATGCGTTCCAGTTGCTCCCAGGCCGCCATCAGCGCCGGCAGGCCCTTGCGCTCGATGAGCTGCCCGGCAAAGCCGAGCGTGCCGGTGCGCGGCGCCTGTGCGCGCGGGTGGAACCGGGCGAGTTCGATGCCCTTGTAGAGCAGGTGCACCCGCTCGGGGGGCAGCCAGGGGGCGCTCGTGAGCACGGTGTGCCGTGTGGCCTCGGAGTTGACCAGCACGCCGGTCGCCACGTGGCCGAAGTACCAGCGGTAGACCAGCGACGACTTCAGGGGGAAGTCGCTCTCGCGCGTTGCCAGTCGGCAGGGCACCCCCGCCAGCCGACCGGCATCACCGGCGGCCTTGAGGTCCTTCGTGAGGTTGGCGATGAGCGCCTGCGGTCGCCAGCGCCGCAGTTGCGCCGCCAGGGCGGCGACGGTCCAGGGCGCCCCGTCCAGACGGATCGGGATGGCCGCGGTGGGCACACCGGCCTTCCGCGCGCGTTCCACGAGCTCGCTGTCGGGCTGGGCGATGATGCCGGTCGGCACGCCGCGTTCCGCGAGCGCCACGGCCGTGTCCAGCATCCACACTTCGGCGCCGCCCCAGGAGCGCATTGAATTGACGAAGCAGAGGTTGACCATCGGTCGGGGCCCTTTCGACGTGGGTTCAGTGCATCATAGGCGGTGGCGACGGCAGGGCCAATGCCTTTGCCGGGATTGCCGTCGCCGTTGCCGCCCCGCCCGCGGCGGGTTAGTTTGGCCCGTGTCCGCAGACATCCCGGCCGTTGCCGGCTCCAAGCCCCGGAATCCGTCCCGCTCCCGTTCCCGCGAGGCCCCATGGACCACCCGCTGCCCCGCAAAGCGACCCGGCTCGACCCGCGCCTGCCCTGGCTGGGCGGTGTGCGCCGCCTGCTGTCGCCCATGGCGGGGGTCACCGACCGTCCCTTCCGCGACATCTGCCGCCGCTTCGGCGCCGACATGGGCTTCTGCGAGTTCGCCTCGGCCAGCGGCCTGACCTACGGCGGCGAGAACACCTGGAAGCTGGTCGACACCGAGGGCGAACAGGGGCTGGTCGGCGTGCAGATCTTCGGCGCCGATCCCGGTCACATGGCGCAGGCCGCGCACCTGTTGTCGACCCGCCGCCTCGACGTGCTGGACATCAACTTCGGCTGCCCGGTCAAGAAGGTCGTGCAGAAGTGCGGCGGCAGCGCTCTGCTGGCCGACGTGCCGCTGCTGGACCGCATCATCTCGGCCGTGATCGCGAACAGCGCGGTGCCCGTCACCGCGAAGATCCGCACCGGCTGGGACGAGGACAAGGTCAACTACGACGAGGTCGGCCTGCTCCTGCAGGAGCGCGGCTGCGCCTGGGTGACGATGCATGGGCGCACGCGCGCGCAGAAGTTCACCGGCCAGGCGAACTGGGATCGCATCGCCCACCTGGTCGAGTTGCTGGACATCCCGGTGATCGGCAACGGCGACGTCGTCGACGGCGCGAGCTACCGGCGGCTTGTGGAGCACACGCATTGCCACGGCGTGATGATCGGCCGCGGGGCGATGGGCAATCCCTGGATCTTCGCGGAGATGCGCGCGGTCGACGAGGGCTCCGCGGCGCCACTGGTCACGTTCGCCGAACTGTGCGACGTGACGGCCGACCACATCCGCGGTGAGGTCGCCGCGCGCGGCGAGGGCCACGGGTGCCTGGTGGTGCGCGGCCACATCAGCCGCTGCTTCCGCGGCTATGCAGGCGCCGCCGCGTTCCGCAAGCGGCTGTACGACGCCGAGGGCAGCGCCGGCATGATCGCGCTGCTGGACGAGGCGCGCTCTCTGGGCGACCCGCGCTCTCTGGGCGACCCGCGCACTCTGGGCGACCCGCGCATGGGGACGGGTGTCGTGGACGGGACGGGTCCCGATGTCTGCTGACGGGGCGCCGCTGCTCGACCTGCGCGGCTGGACGCTGGTCCAGCGCCGGGATGATCAGGCGTTGCCGCTTCTGTCGGGTCTGGATCTCGTCCTGCGCCCCGGTTCATGGGTCGCGGTCGCAGGTGCCAACGGTTCCGGGAAGTCCTCGCTGCTGGCCTACCTGGCTCAGGCCGGCTCGCCGCTGGTGTGCCGCAGTGCGTTCCTGCCGCAGGACCCGGACGACCAGTTCGTGGCCGCGACCGTGGCCGGGGAACTGGCGCTCGGACGCGCGGGCGCGCCCATCGCATCCCTGGCCGGCTTCGGGCTCGAGGGACGGCTCGACGCCGATCCGCGCCTTCTGTCGGCGGGACAGAAGCAGCGCCTGGCCCTTGCCGTGGCCCTGGGGCAGGAGCCGCGCGTGCTGCTGTGCGACGAGCCGACCGCCCTGCAGGACGACGAGCAGGCGGCCTGGGTTCTGGACCGGCTCGACGGCTGGCGTCGCGGGACCGGGGGGGCCTTGTTGACCGCCACCTGCGATGAACGCGAAGCGCGGCGCGCCGACGAACTGCTCGTTCTGGAAGCTGGGCGCGTCGCGGCGGCGGGCCCGCCGGCACGGGTGCTGGCCGAACCCGCCTGGGCGCGCCTGTTCGGCATTGGGCTCGACGGCGTCGGGTCCGGGCTCGGTGTCGCCGTCCGGACGCCGTCGCCGGCCGGCGGGCAGGCGGTGCTGTCGTTGCGCGAGGTCGGGTGCCGGTTCGGGAACGCGGACGGTTTCGCCGGGGTCGAACTCGACCTGTTCGCGGGGGACAGGCTGGGCTTGTGGGGTCCGAACGGGTGCGGCAAGAGCACGTTGCTCGCCGTGTGTGCCGGCGCCAGGCGGCCGGACAGCGGCCGGGTCAGCCTGGGCGGCCGTCAACTCTACCGGCGGGGTGCCCTGGATCTCGACCACGGACGTGCCCTGCTGGCCCCGCAATTTCCGGAGTACCTGTTCAGCCGCTCGTCGGTCCGGCAGGAAATGGCGGTCGACCCGGCGCTTCGCGGAACGGACGCCACGGCGTTCCTGGCCGCGATGGGCCTGTCGATCGACCTCCCGGAGAGACACCCTCGTGACCTCAGCAGTGGCCAGAAGCGGCGGCTGGCGCTGGGCCTGGTCCTGGGCTCCGGGCGGCCGCTCCTGCTGCTGGACGAGCCGACCGTGGCGCTGGACGGACCGGGGCGCCGGCTTGTGGCGTCCCAGTTGCGCGACCTGCCGGCCGGCGCCACTGCCGTCATCGCTTCCCACGACCGCCGCTTCCTCGACGCGATCGGTTGTGATGTCCGACTGCTCGGCCCGGCCGGGCTCCGCGCTTGACGGGGCACCGCATTCAGGCCTGAACGTCGGACTCAGGACACTAGCGGAAGAGGGACTTGATCGCGCCCCAGGTCGAGCCGTCGGTCGGGGACATGTTGTCGCCCGGAAGCGTGCAATCGGTCAGGATTTCCTGCACATTGGTGCGCCCGTCGCCGTCGGAATCGACGGGTTCGGCAGCCGCGAAATTGTGATTGTTGTCCAGGAGCAGCGTGCCGTACGAGTTGAGATTGTCGATACTGGCGTTGCTGCTGGCATGGCAGATCAGGCACTGGTCCGCTGCAGTACGCAGCGTCGCGCAGGCCGCGGCGTAGCGCGTCTTCCAGGAGTTCTTGACGCTGGGCGTGGCGTGCGCCGTGCCGGCGGCATAGGTCAAAAGGCAAAGTGACAGGCTGGCGACCAGCAGGTTCTTCCGCGTCATGGTTGCTTCCTCCCTGGATTGGCGACTAATCCGATCGAAGAACGGTGGCATGCAAATACCTTGCCGGTCTCGATCTGGAAATCAATTGAAATCTCTTCTCAATACGGGCCGACGGCAGGCACGTGGAGAAAGCCCTTGCTGGGCCAACCGGGGCGCTGCTACATTCCGCGCGGTCCACGCCAGGAACGACTTGCGATGACACCAAATCGACCCGCCGGGACCGCGTGCCCGGGATCGCGTGACCACCGGGGCGCGCTTTTTTTTGCCTGCAGGCCAGAGGGACGCACATGAACTTCACCGAAAAAGCCGTGATCATGAACGCCAAGGAGATGAATCGGGCGCTCGAACGCATGGCGCACGAGATCATCGAAGCGAACAAGGGCGTCGACAACCTGGTGCTGCTCGGCGTGCAGCGGCGCGGCGTCTCGCTGGCCCGCATGCTCGCCGAGGCGCTGCGCCGGGTCGAGAACATCGACGTGCCGCAGGGAGCGCTCGACATCACGTTCTACCGGGACGACCTGAGCCGGCTCGGGCCGTCGCCGAAGGTGTCGTCCACCGAGATGCCGTTCGACGTGAACGAGAAGATCATCATCCTGGTCGACGACGTGCTCTACACCGGCCGCACCGTGCGCGCCGCGCTCGACGTGATCATGGACTGGGGGCGGCCGCAGGCCATCCGCCTGGCCGTGCTGATCGACCGCGGGCATCGCGAACTGCCGATCCGCCCCGACTTCGTGGGCAAGAACGTGCCGACGTCGCAGCGCGAGATCATCAAGGTCAAGGTCGAGGAATTCGACGGCAAGCTCGAGGTCATCGTCGGGGAGGTGGGCGAGGCATGATCCTGCGCAGCAAGGATGTCCTTGGCCTGGAGGATCTGACGGCCGAGGAGATCCTCGGCGTGATCGACATCGCTTCGCGTTTCCGCGCCGTCTTCGACCGACCGGTGCGCAGTGTGCCCATCATGAGGGGCCGCACCGTCGTCAATTTCTTCCACGAGCCCAGCACCCGCACGCGCATCAGCTTCGAGCTGGCTGAAAAACGCCTGTCGGCCGACATCGTCAACTTCAGCACCGCCACCAGCAGCCTGTCCAAGGGCGAGACCCTGCGCGACACCGCCGAGAACCTGGCGGCGATGAAGATCGACATGCTGGTGATCCGGCACAGCTCGTCGGGGGCGGCGCAGTACCTGGCCAAGGTCCTGGAATGCTCGGTCATCAACGCCGGCGACGGCGCGCACGAGCACCCGACGCAGGGCCTGCTCGACATCATGACCATGCGCCAGCGGCTGGGCGACCTGCGCGGGCGCAAGGTGACGATCATCGGCGACATCACGCACAGCCGCGTCGCGCGCTCGAACATCTGGGGCCTGACGAAGCTGGGCGCCGAGGTGACCGTCTGCGGGCCGCCGACGATGGTGCCGACGGGCCTCGACAGGATGGGCGTGCGCGTCGAGTACGACCTGATGCGCGCGGTGGCGGACGCCGACGTGCTGAACGTACTGCGCATCCAGCTCGAGCGGCATGCGAGCCGCTCGTTCCCGAGCAACCGCGAGTACCACCGCATGTACGGCATCAGCGCCGACGTGGTGAAGAAGCTGAAGCCCGAGGCTTTCATCATGCACCCGGGCCCGATGAATCGCGACGTCGAGATCGCCAGCGAGGTGGCCGACGGGCCGCGCCAGGTGATCCTCGACCAGGTGGCCAACGGCGTCGCCGTGCGCATGGCCCTGATCTACCTGTTGTCCGGCGGCGATCCCGGGGCGCTGGCCCCGGCCGCGGCCCAGGCCTGACCGGCGCGGCCGCGCGCGGGTGCGGCCGGCGAAAGAGGACCGACATGGAGTGGAGCTGGGAACGGATCCCCGCCGAGTTCGTGGTCACCAACGTGAGATTGTGCCGCGACGGTGTCCTGGCGAAAGGGCGCGGGTTCCTGCACGTGCGGAAGGGCCGCGTCGAGGCGCTCGGCGCCGGCTCGCCGTCCAGCGAGGGCATTCCGTGCCTGGACGCCGGCGGGCTGGTCTGCGCGCCCGGCCTGGTCGACCTGTCGGTGCACTTCCGCGAGCCCGGCAACGAGGAGAAGGAGACCGTCGCGACGGGCAGCCGCGCGGCGGCGGCCGGCGGCTTCACTGCCGTGGTGACGATGCCGGACACCGACCCGGCCGTCGACAACTCCGGCATGGTCCGCTACCTGATCGACCGCGGCCGCGAGGCCGGGTTGTGCCGCATCTATCCCACCGGGGCGATCAGCCCGGGGCGGCGTGGCGAGGCCATGACCGAGTTCGGCGACATGGTGGCCGCCGGCGCGGTCGGTTTCACCGACGACATGAACCCGGTGGCCAACGGCAACCTGCTCGGCAACGCGCTGAAGTACGCAGGGATGCTGGGCGTGCCGATCATCACGCACCCCGAGGATCAGACCATCTCCGGGCGCGGCGTGATGCACGGCGGCTATTGGGCCACGCGGCTGGGTCTGGCGGGGATGTCGCGCGCCGCCGAGGATGCGGCGCTGTTCCGCGACATCGAACTGGCCCGCGCCGCGAAGGGGCACCTGCACGTGGCGCACGTTTCGACGAAGGGCGCCGTCGGCATCATCCGGCGCGCCAAGGCCGAGGGCGTCCACGTGACCGCGGCGGCGACGCCGCACCATTTCAGCCTGGACCACGCGCGCTGCCGCGACTGGTCGCCGCTGTTCAAGACGAACCCGCCGCTTCGCGAGGCGGACGACCTGGGCGCCATCGCCGAGGGGCTGGCCGACGGGACGATCGACGCGATCGCCACCGACCACGCGCCGCACACGGGCACCGAGAAGGAATTCCAGTTCGACCAGGCGCCTTTCGGCGTTGTCGGGCTGGAGACCGCGCTCGCGGTCGGGATCACCTATCTTGTCAACACGGGCCTGCTCGACCTCGGCCAACTGATCGCCTGCCTGAGCGAACGGCCGGCGCGCGCCCTCCACCTGCCGGTGGGCAGGCTCGAGGAAGGCGCGGAGGCGGACTTCGTGCTGATCGACCCGGAGCGCCGGTGGACGGTCGCGGCGGGCGCCTTCCGGTCGCGCAGCGCGAACTCGCCGTACCTCGGCGAGACCCTGACCGGCCGTGCCGTCGCGACCTTCCTGCGCGGCCGCCTGACCTGGCGTGACGAGGCCGGTCCGGCGGCGGGCTAGCCGACGGGTGCGGTATTTGCAATGATGACAGCCGGCGCCGGCGCCAGTGGGCGCTGCCGGGGACGCCGCTGTGCGGCTGCCCGGGGACAACGGCCTGCGGGCCGGGGGTTTACGTGATCGAGTACGGGACATCGGGGGCGGACCGGGAACACCGGGACCGGCAGGCTTCGGACGGGCGCCGTCACGATCCGGCGACGGCCTGTCCCCGCCGGGGGACCGGTCGCGGCGCGGGGCGCCGCCTGGCGGGCCCGGCGGCCGCCTGGCTGGCCTTGGCGTTCCTGCTGGCGGCGATCGGCGGCTGCGCCAAGTACAACACCTACTTCAACGCCAAGCGCGCCTTCGACAACGCCGAGCGCGTGCGCGACGAAGCCATCCGCAAGAACCAGGACCCCCCCAAGCCGGTCGGCCAGCAGAAGACCGACTACGAGACGGCGATCGCCAAGGCGCAGAAAGTCTTCGACGAGTACCCGGGCCACAATCTGACGGACGACGCGCTGTTCCTGCGCGCGAAGGCCTACCACCGCCTCGAATCCTATCGCATGTCGATCCAGCAGTTCGACCTGCTGTTCAGGAACTACCCGGCCAGCGAATACCTCGAGGAGTCGCTGTACCTGCAGGCCCTCAACTACCTGCTGCTGGGCGCGGTGGACCGGAGCCAGGACTACCTCGGGCAGCTCGGGCGCGCATTCCCCAACAGTCGGTGGCAGGCGGAGGTCAATCGCGTGTCGGGCGACAATGCCCTCGCGATGGAGGAGTGGGAGTCGGCTGCCGTCGCCTATCGCCAGTACCTGGACCTCGGCGACAAGGCGCGCGATCGCGACCGGGTGGGCCTCAAGCTGGCGGAGTGCCAGTGGGAGCTGAAACGCTACGGACAAGCGGACACCACCTTGTCCGAGATGCTGGCCAAGGCGGCGCCGGGTGAAGTGAAGTTCAAGGCCCAACTGCTGCGGGGGCGTGTGCTGACGCGCGCCGGGGAGTTCGAGAAGGCGGGCGACGTCCTGGGTGACTTGCACGAGTCGGCGGCGTTCTTCAAGGCCGAGGGTGAACTGGCCCTGGCCGAGGCGGAGCTTCTGGCTGCGCGCGGCAAGGACGAGGATGCCGCGGCCCTGCTGCAGGCGATGCCGACCGAGTGGCAGACGCCCCGGGTCAAGGCGCTGGCGGCCGACCTGCTTGGTTACCGGCTGCTCGAGCAGAAGGAATACAAGGAAGCCTACGAGCAGTTCAAGATCGCGTTGACGATGATCAAGGAGCTCGAGGAGCCCGACCGGACGCGCCTGATCAACGACCAGTTGCGTGACTACCTGGCGGCGGAACTCGCCCTGGCCGATGCCAAGGGAGAGCGCGTGCCGCGGCTGAAGCTGCTCGAGGCCAATGCGATGCTGTTCGGGTTCGATCGCCCGGCGGTGGCCGCGGCCCTCTACCGCGCGGCAGCTACGGATTCGACGGCCGACTCGCTGCTCGCCGCCAACGCGCTGTACGGGCTGTGGGTCACCTACCAGCAGCACCTCGATCGTCCCGATTCGGCGGCTCTGGTGGCCGCGGAGCTCAAGCAGCGCTATCCCCGTTCTCCACAGGCGCGGGAAGTGGCCGCGCCCGGCGGCGGCGACCTGCTCGATTTCCTGCTGGTCCAGCGCGAGGCCGAGCAGAAGCGCAACTACGCCAAACTCACGAACGAGGAGCGCGCCGCGCTCGAGAAGGTTCCTGAAATCGCCGTCGTCGGCGAGGGTGCGCGCCAGGAGGTCGGCATGTCGGTCCGGCGGCGCATGGTTTACCTGTCCCGGCGCGCCAATGTGCATTATCCGCCGCCGGAAATCGTGATCCCGCTGGGACCGCACGCGGCCCAGATGCCGACGGCGCCGGCTGCGGCTGAGGTCGCCCCCGCGGGAGTGCAGGCGACGCAGCCCCCGCAACCCGCCGTCGGGGCGACGTCGGAACCGACGCCTGCGACTTCCGCGGTGCCCGCGGTGCCCGCGAACGTCGACTCGAAGGGCGAACCGACGGCGGAGCAACCGCCGGTGGTCGAGGAAAAGCCCAAGCCGAAGAAGAACCGCGACGCCAACTGGGACCGCCTGCGCACGCCGGCGCCGGGATCGCGTCCGTGAACGGCCGTCCCGCTCCCTTGGCCTGTGTCGGCGAGGTGATCGCGAACGGTCTCGTCTCTTCGGCGTTCCACCGCCTCGACATCGCGCTCGACCGCGTCTTCACGTTCCAGCCCGGTCAGTTCGTGATGATCAACGAACCCGGGCCGCTCGCCTGGACCTTCAGTCGGCCGTTCTCGGTGCTGGCCGCCGATGATCGCATCGTCTCGATCCTCTACCGGGTGGTCGGCCGTGGCACGCAGGCCATGGCCGGCCTGGCGCCGGGTCGCCCGGTCTCCGTGCTCGGTCCCCTTGGCGAACCGTTTCCCGCCCCGGTCGATGGCCAGACGACCGTGCTCCTGGGCGGGGGGGTCGGCTTGCCTCCGGTGTACGCCTGGTGGCAGCGCTGGGGCCTCGACGGGGACGTAGCCTGCTTCGGCGCGCGCGATGGCGGTGAGGTGCCGTGGGGCCTGCTGGGAGGCCCGTGGCGCATCTCGGTGGACAGCCCCGGGTGCGTGCCCGCCGGTCGCCAGGCGACGACCGGGGTCGTCACTTCGCTCGTCGACCGGGACGACGCGCTGCGGGGCGGCGAACGCACCGTGTTGTTGGCCTGCGGGCCGCAGCCGCTGCTCCGGGCCGCAGCGGACCTGGCGCGGCGGCGCGGTTGGCGCTGCCTGGTCTCGCTCGAGGAGCACATGGGCTGCGGCTACGGCGTGTGCAAGGGATGTGTGGTACGCGTCGCCGACGGCGACACGGTGCGCAACGCCACCTGCTGCCACGACGGGCCCGTCTTCGACGCGGCGCGCCTGCCCGACCTGGCGGCCGAAGCCGGCGGGGCGGACGCGGGGGGGGCGAAGGCATGAACCGGCCGGCCTGGTGGCGCCTGGAAGCGAACGAGCCGTTCCGGCTGGGCCCGCGCATGCTGCCGGGGCGCGTGTGGACCGCCTCGGGCTGCTTCGGCTACGGCCTGCAGGCCCACGAGTTCACGACCGCCAACGGTGCGTCGCCCTACGCGGGGCTGGGGGCGGTCGTCACCAAGACCGTGACGCCGCTGCCGCGCGAGGGCAATCCCATGCCGCGGCTGGTCGAGACCGCGTGCGGCGCGCTCAACAGCATCGGACTCGAGAACGTGGGTTTCGCGGCGTTCCTCGAGACGGTGCTGCCGGAGCTCGAGGCGCGCGGCGTGCCGACCATCGTCAGCCTGGCCGCGACGACACCCGAGGACTTCGGGCCGATGGCGCGCCGCCTGCACGAACGCGCGGCGGGATTTGCACACTGGCACGGCGTGGAACTGAACCTCAGCTGTCCGAACGTGGCCGAGGGCGGGCATGATTTCGGCAGCTCGCCGGCGACGGTCGCCCGCTGCGTGGCGGCAGCGCGGGCCGAACTGCCGGACCGCGCGCTGCTGGCCAAGCTGACGCCCAACACCGCCGACATCGCCCAGCTGGCCGCCTCGGCGCGCGAAGCCGGCGTCGATGCCGTGAGCGCCATCAACACCGTGGTGGGGCTGGACGTGGACCTGCGCACGGGGCAGCCGTACCTGCCGCGCCGGTTCGGCGGCTATTCGGGGGCGGCCATCCTGCCGATCGCGCTGGCCAAGGTGGACCAGATCGCGCGCGGGGCCGGCGTGCCGGTTGTCGGCGTCGGCGGCATCGCCACGGTCGAGGATGCGCTCAAGTTCTTCGCGCTCGGGGCGGTCGCGGTGCAGGTGGGCACCGCGCAGATGCGGGATCCGTTCGCCGCGGCCAGGATCGCTGCGGCGCTCGGTCAGTGGTCTTCCTCGTAGGCGTCGGGATCGTCGTCCTCGACGGCCGGGTCGTCGTCGCCCAGGCCGGCCAGGTCCTCGAACCGGCGCAGGTCCTCGAGATCCTCGAATTCGTCCAGATTGGCATCGGCGGCGCCCTCGCCGTCATCATCTTCGTCGGCCAGGCCTCCCAGCAGCGTCGCGTCCTCGTCCTTCTCTTCCGGCAGGCCGTCCGGGAAGTCGCCCTCGAGCAGGTCCGTGAACGTGTCGCTGTGGCAGAGGATCTGCTGCGCCAGCCCTTCGCCCACGAGCCCGGCTTCCTCGAGCGTGCCGGTCACCGAGATGCGGTGCTTGCCCGCGCCGGTGCTGCCCAGGATGGCGATCCCGTCGGCGCTGACGCGGGCCAGTGCGCCGACCGGCAGGTCCTGGTCCGGGAGCATGCGCCGGTGGAAGGCCGTCTCGGCGACCAGTTCCAGCGCCGAATCCTCGGAGTGCAGCGGGGCCAGGAGTTCACGGGCCTCGGCGTCGTCCGGCCGCGACAGCACGACCAGCGTGCCCTGGCCCGGCCCGGGCAGCACGAATTCCGGCGCGAAGATCTCGGCCACGATACCCTGGATGCCCAGGTGTTCGGTCACCGACGACGGCAGCACCAGTCCGTCGATCTCGCTGCGTCGCATGTGCGTTTCCATCGCGTTGTCCACGCCGCCGCGCAGGATCTCGAAGCGCAGGTCCGGCCACAGCGCCTGCAACTGGGCGCGCACGCGATGCGAGAGCACGCCCACGCGGCGGCCGGCCTCCATCTCGTCCATGATGAAGCCGCCGCGGTTGAGGAACGCATCGAATGGCGCGCCGCGGTCGGGAACGCACGCGATGACCGCGTCCGTCTCCGGCAACGACAGCAGGTCGGTGGCCTCGAGCACGATCAGGCGCGTGCGGCCTTCGCGCAGGGCGGCGAGCAGGAACTTGATCTCGGCCCGGCTGGCGGCGACGAAGGTCTCCTTGGCGCGCTGCGCCTCGGGCTGCGGCGACTCCAGGAGGTCCAGGCTGCAGGTCACGCGCGGTGAGCGCAGTTGCAGCCGATCGATGATCGCCTGGGCCTGGTTGCGCGCCAGCGGGGACGCCAGCGCCGCGAACGTCAGGGACGTGGACGGGGATGCCTGGGGTTCACGCACCGGCGGCCTGCCCGGTCGACATGAAGTTGCGCACCACGGCGCCGACGCGGTGTGCGTCCGCGAACGGCAGCGCGGCGTGGATGGGCAGGGCGATGATCTCGCGGCCGGCGCGCTCGGCCTCGGGCAGGTCGCCTGCGGCGCGGCAGTAGACGGCCAGTTCATGCTTGTGCAGCGGCGGGTCGTAATAGACGCCGACATCGATGCCGGCGGCGTCGAGCGCTCGCCGCAGGCCGTCGCGGTCGGCGCTGCGCATCCAGTACTGGTGGTAGGTCATGCGCATCGCGCGGCCGCCGTCGTCCAGTTGCACGCGGCATTCGGCCGGGATGTAGCTGTCGTAGATGGCCGCGACCTGGTCGCGGTCGTTCTGCTCCTCGGTGAAGCGGGCCAGTCGCACGCGGATGACCATGGCCTGCACCTCGTCCAACCGGCTGTTCCAACCGGTGTAGAGGTGGCCGTTGGCGCGGACGACCTGGTGGGCGCGCAGGCGCCGGATGAGATCTGCGTCGGCCTTGTCGCGGCAGCACACCGCGCCGCCGTCGCCGATGCCCGGCAGGTTCTTGGTCGGGTAGAAGCTGAGCGTCGCCATGCGGCCGCAGGACGAGATCTGACGGCCGCGGTACACCGTGCCGAAGGCCTGCGCGTTGTCCATGACCACCTCGAGCCCGCGGCGGTCGGCGATCTCGTTGATCGCGTCCATGTCGCACGGGGCGCCGAAGATGGGCACCGGCATGATCGCGCGCGTGCGCGGCGTGATGGCCGCCTCGATCCGCGACGGGTCGATGTTCAGGTCGGTGGGCTTGATGTCCACGAACACCGGCACCGCGTCCAGGAGGATGATCGCCTCCATCGTGGCGTCGAACGTGTACGGCGTGGTGATGACCTCGTCGCCGGGCCGGACGCCGGCCATCGCCAGCGCCACGAACAGCGCCGACGAACCGGAGGCCACGCCGACGCAGTCGGCCACGCCGCAGGCCGCAGCGAGTTCCTCCTCGAGCAGGCGGACCTCGTCGGCCAGGATGTAGCGTCCCGACGTGAGCAGCTTCTCGAACTTGGCGACGATCTCGTCCTTGCACGGGAGCATGGGCGTGACCAGGTCGTAGCGTCCCACGCGGCGTTGCGGAGCGTTCATGGGGTCCTGTCTCGTCTGGCCCGGTGGCCGGGTCGGTTGGGTGGAACCGGGGCCCGTCAGGCGCCCGTCGAGCGGTGGTTGGCCCGCCCGAAGCAGTCGTACTTGAAGCCGTGCTTCTCCAGCGTCGGCAGATCATACACGTTGCGGCAGTCCAGGAATACGTTGCCCGTCATGATGGTCGCCAGCCGCTCGAAATCGAGCTGCCGGTACTCGTTCCACTCCGTGACCAGGATGCAGACATCCGCGCCCTGGCAGGCCTCATAGGCCGACTGGCAGTAGTTGAGCTCGGGGTGGGCCAGCCGGAAGTTGTCCATGGCGGCGGGGTCGTGCGCCTGCAGGCGGCAGCCGCGGGCCTGCAGCAGCTTGACCAGTTCGAGGCTGGCCGCCGAGCGGATGTCGTCGGTGTTGGGCTTGAAGGCCAGGCCCAGCAGCGCGATGGTCCGGCCGGTCAGGTCGCCGGCCAGGGCTTCCGCCTTGGCGATGGCGCGGGCCGGGATGCTTGCGTTCACGGCGATCGCCGCGCGCACGATGGTCATGTCGTCGCCGGCCTCGCCGGCGATGTGGACCAGGGCGTTGGTGTCCTTCGGCAGGCAACTGCCGCCGAAGCCGAGGCCCGGGTGCAGGAACTTCGAGCCGATGCGCTTGTCCAGGCCCAGCCCCTTGGAGATGTCGAAGATGTCGGCGCCGACGCGCTCGGCCAGCCGCGCGACTTCGTTGATGTACGAGATCTTCACGGCCAGGAAGCTGTTGGCCGCGTACTTGATCAGCTCGGAGGTCTCGATGCCCGTCTTGACCACCGGCGTGTCGAGCAGGTACAGCGGGCGGTAGATGGCGCGCAGCAGTTCCTCGGCGCGCGGCGTGTCGACGCCGATCACGACGCGGTCCGGACGCATGAAGTCCTCGATGCTCGAGCCTTCGCGCAGGAACTCGGGGTTGCTGGCCATGTCGAAGCTGGCGCCCGGCCTGATGCGCGCGGCGATGACCTTGCGCAGGGCACGGCTGGTGCCGACGGGCACGGTGCTCTTGGTGACGATGACCTTGTAGTCCTCGAGCAGGTCGCCGATCTGCTCGCCGACCTTCATCACGTACTGCAGGTCGGCCTCGCCGCTCTCGGACATCGGCGTCTGCACCGCGATGAAGACCACTTCGGCGTCGCGCAGGCCCTCCTCGAGGCTGGTCGAGAACAGCAGGCGGCCTTCCTTGACGTTCTTGAGCACCAGGCGGTCGAGTCCCGGCTCGTAGAACGGGATCTCGCCGCGCTCGAGCTTCTCGATGCGCTCGCGGTTGATGTCGACGCACGTCACCGTGTTGCCGAAGTCGGCCATGCACGCGCCCGAGACCAGGCCGACGTAGCCGGTGCCAACCATGCAGATGCGGATCATGAGAGTTCCTTTCGGGCCTCGGCAAGCAGGTCAAGCAGGGCGGAGGCCACGTTGCGCTCCGGGGCCCATCCGGTCCCTTCGCGCAGTTTGCGATTGTCGCCGACCAGCCGCGGCGTGTCCGCGGGGCGGTCCCGCGACGGGTCGCGCCGCACCGTGACCGGCACAGCGGCGGCGGACACCAATATCCGCAGTCCCTCGGCCATCGTCAACGCCGTTCCCGAGCAGATGTTATAGACCTCGCCGGGGGCGCCGCGGGCCGCCAGAAGCCGGTATGCGTTCACCACGTCCCTCACGTCGAGGAAGTCGCGCACCGGTGACAGGTCGCCGGTCAGGATCTCGGTCGGGCCCCGGTCCGCTTCCGCGGCCGCGATCTGGCGCGCGAACGAAGGAAAGGCGAAGCGCGGGTGCTGCCCCGGGCCGGTGTGGCTGAACGGGCGGGCGATCACCACGGGCACGTCGTGCGCCCGGTGGTATTGTCGGCACAGCAGCGTCTGCGCGGCTTTGCTCACGGCGTAGGGGGAGACCGGGGCCAGGGAGGTTTCCTCGTCCAGGAAGGTGATGCCCGGCTGGGGCCCGTACTCCTCGGCCGAGCCGATCGCCAGGATGAACGGGCGCTCGGCCGCCGGCAGGGCCCGCACCGCTTCCAGGAGGTGCAGGGTCCCCAGCAGGTTGGCCGACAGGGTCTCGGCGGGGGCCGCGAACGACGCCGCCGCCGAACTCTGCGCGGCCAGGTGGTAGATGACTGCCGGTCGCGCCGTGGCCAGGGCCTCCCGGACGGCGTCGGCATCGGTCACCGAGCCGGTCACGTAGGTGAAGGAGCCGTCGGCCCCGGCGTAGGTCACGGCGGCGCCGCTGTCGCCCCCGGTGCGGGTGAACCCGCCCACCACCGCCGGCGGCGCCGAGTCGTCCGGCTGTTTCCCGAACCCGGTCACCTCGCGCCCCGACCGGAGCAGGGCCCGCACCAGGTGCAGGCCGGCGAATCCGAGGGCCCCGGTGACCAGGTCCCGCGTCCCGCTGCCGCCTGCCGGGCGCCCGGGGCTCACGCGCCTACCCGTTGCATAGCCGCAGCCATTCCTTGTACAGGCAGCGGTCCTGGATGACGACCAGCCCGGCGGCGCGCGCTTTGGCGGCGGCCTCCTCGTGCTCGACGCCTTCCTGAAGCCAGATCGCGCCGGCGCCGATGGCGATGGCCTGGTCGACCAGTTCCGGCACCGCGTCGCTGCGCCGGAAGACGTCCACGACGTCCACCTTGCCGGTGACGTCGGTCAGTTCCCCGAAGATGACCAGCCCCAGCACATCCCCGGCGAGCGCGGGGTTGACGCCGACGACGTCCAGCCCGAGGCCGACCATGAAGCGGGTGACGCCGTAGCTGGCGCGGTCCGGCCGCGCCGACAGGCCGACCACCGCCACGCGGCGCATGTCCTTGAGGACCCGGCAGACGACATCGTCCGGGGGATTGGTGGGCTCGCGATGGGCGTCCATGGCCGGCACCTCGTGAAGCGGGTCCTGGGGCGACGGGAAAGGCCGGTGGGGGTGGTCCCCGCGCCGGTCCCGTGACGGGGAGGTTAACCCCGCCGCCGGGCGTTGTAAACCGGTGACGGCGAGGCCATTCCCCGCTTTTGTCCGGCACGGTTGGGGGTTATCATCGCCGGGCGAAGGATCGCCAACCGTGCCGCCGCGCCCGCCGGGCCGGCGCGCCGCCGCCGGGGGTTTGCCGTGAACGCCATCGCGATGTCCGTCCTGCTGTTCTGCTCGTTCTCCATGTTCACCGGCACGATGGCCGACCGCCTGTGGGTGCTGCGGGCCGGCGCGCCCGACAACCGGCGGGGCAACTTCGCGGCGCGCCTGCGCTCGCTGCTGGTGCTCGGCTTCGGGCAACAGCGCCTGCTGCTGGAGCGGGGCGCCGGCCTGATGCACGTCGCCATCTTCGTCGGCTTCATCGTCGTCTTCACGCGCACCTGCACGCTGGTCGGCCGCGGCTTCGACGCGAATTTCCACCTGCCGCTGCTCGGCGGCGGGCTCGGGCTGGCCTACGCGGCGGTCAAGGACACGTTCGAGGCCGTCGTGCTGCTCGCGCTCGGCTGGGGCATCTGGCGCCGCCTGGTCATTCGCCCGCGCCGCCTGCACCTGAACGCCGAGGGCGTGCTGATCCTGGTCTGGATCGCCTCGCTGATGGTCACCGACGTCCTGGCCGACGCCGCGCTGTTCACGCTGGACCCGGCCAATCCTGAGTCCGGCTACGCCTGGCTGTCGACGGCCTGCGCCGGCCTGTTCGCGGGGGGAACGGCGGCGTCCACCACCGCCTGGCTCCATTTCTGGTTCTGGTCGCACATCCTGCTCTTGATGGCGTTCCTGAACTTCCTGCCGTTCGGCAAGCATTTCCACGTGCTCACCTCGCTGCCGGCCGTCTATCTGCGCCGGCTGACGCCGTCGGGTGCGCTGGAAAAGATCGAGTTCGAGGGCCGCGAGACGTTCGGCGTGGGCCGCCTCGAGGATTTCTCGTGGCGGCGCATCCTGGACATGTACACCTGCACCGAGTGCGGTCGCTGCAACGACATGTGCCCGGCCGACCTGACCGGCAAGCCGCTGCATCCGCGCGAGATCATCATCAACGAGCGCGACCACGCCCGCGCGATGGAAGCGCACCTGGTGAACGTGGGCAAGCTGAAGGCCCAGGGCCGGCAGGCAGAGGCCGCCGCCGCGATCGAGGCCTTCGGGCGCCCGGCGCTCATCGGCCAGGTCAACGACGAGGAAGCCATCTGGGCCTGCACTACCTGCGGCTGGTGCGCCAGCAGCTGTCCGGTGCTGATCGACCACATCCCGAACATCGTCGACCAGCGCCGCCACCTGGTGATGATGGAGGCGAAGGTGCCGGCCGCGCTGCAGAACGCGCTGCGCGGGCTGGAGAACAACAGCAACCCGTGGAACGTCAGCAGCGCCGCGCGCGAGGACTGGATCGGCGACCTGCCGGTGCCGCGCATGCGCGACAAGGGCTCGGCTGCGTACCTGCTGTTCGTCGGCTGCGCGGGCAGCTTCGACAGCCGCAACCAGGACGTCATGCGCGCGCTGGTGAAGCTGCTGGACCGCGCGGGCGTCGACTATGCGGTGCTGGGCAACGAGGAAGGCTGCTGCGGCGACCCGGCGCGGCGCGTCGGCCACGAGTACCTCTTCCAGATGCAGGCGCCGATCAACATCGAGACGTTCAAGCGCTACAACGTGCGCAAGGTCGTCACGGCGTGCCCGCACTGCTTCAACTCGATCGCCAACGAGTACCCCGACTTCGGGCTCGAGGGCGTCGAGGTCATCCACCACAGCCAGCTGTTGACCGAACTGGTGAACGAAGGCCGGCTGAAACCGAAGGCGGGCGCCGACCTCAACGTCACCTACCACGACTCGTGCTACCTGGGTCGCCACAACGGCCAGTACGACGCGCCCCGCGCCGTGCTCGGCGCCGTGCCCGGCCTGTCGCTCACCGAGATGCCCCGCAACCGCCGCGAGGGTTTCTGCTGCGGCGCGGGCGGCGGGCGCATGTTCATGGAGGAGCACCTCGGCACGCGCATCAACCACAACCGCATCGAGGAAGCGGCCGCGACCGGCGCCGCCGAGGTGTGCAGCGCCTGCCCGTTCTGCCTGACGATGCTCGGCGACGCCATCAAGGAGACCGACCGCTCGGACAGCCTGCGCGCGCGCGACATCGCCGAGGTGCTGCTCGAGCGGATCGACTGACGCGAAACGCCACCGCCGGCCTGACCGGGCTCCCGCCATTGCGGGACCGCCCCGTTTCTGTTATACCGGACAGCGTTTGTCGATCGTTGCTCGCCCCTGGAAAGGAATCCCATGACCCCGTCGACCCCCGTCCCGTCCACGCCCGCCCTCGACCGTATCTGGGGCCGTGGCAAGGAGTTCCTCGGCAGCGAACTGCCCATCCTGTGCGGCGCCATGACCTGGATCTCGGACCCGCAGCTGGTGTCGCTGATGAGCAACCTGGGGGCATTCGGCGTGCTGGCGGCGGGCAACATGCCGCCGGAGCTGTTCGCGCAGTATGTCGACCAGACGCGGGAGAAGACGTCGCGGCCGTTCGCCGGCAACGTCATCACGATCGCGCCCAACTACCAGTCGCACCTGGACATCCTCTGCGAGCGGAAGGTCGGTCACATCGTCTTCGCCGGTTCGATCCCGCGCGCCTCCGAGGTGAAGAAGGCCAAGGACAGCGGCGCGAAGGTGATGTGCTTCGCCTCGACCAGCAGCATCGCCGAGCGCATGCTCGACTACGGCACCGATGCGCTCATCCTCGAGGGCAGCGAGGCGGGCGGCCACATCGGCCACGTCTCGACGGTGGTGCTGCTGCAGGAGATCCTGTTCAACTTCCCGACGCTGCCGATCTTCGTGGCCGGCGGCATCGCCACCGGCAAGATGGTGGCGCACCTGATCCTGATGGGCGCCGCCGGCGCGCAGATGGGCACGCGCTTCGTGATGGCCGAGGAGTGCACCGCGCACGCCCGCTTCAAGGACGTGTTCATCAAGGCCCGGTCGCGCGAAGCCGTCTCGACGCCGCAATACAGCGCCAAGCTGCCGGTCGTGTCCGTGCGCGCCCTGAACAACCACGCGATGGCGCACTTCGGCGACCTGCAGCTGGAACTGCTCGAGCAGCTGCGCGTCGGCAGCGTCAACCGGCAGGATGCGCAGTACAAGGTCGAGGAGTACTGGGTGGGCTCGCTGCGCCGCGCGGCCGTCGACGGCGACGTCGAGCACGGTTCCCTGATGGCGGGGCAGTCGGTGGGCCTGGTCAACCGCGTGCAGCCGTTGCGCGAGATCCTCCAGGAGATCGTGACGGATGCGGACAGCGCCGTGGCCGAGGTGCGGAAGCGTCTCGCCGACTGAGTCCGTTCAATACCGCTGGCACCATTCTTGATTAGGGTCGTCGTCCCGGCCGCCGCAAGTCGCGGCGGCCCGTCCGTTTGCCCGAATCAGAGGATGGCCACATGTCCAGAATTGCCGCCCTGTGCGCAGGCTGTGCCTGCCTGTTCCTTGCCGCCCTGCCGGCCGTTGCCGCCCCTGCGACCGTTTCGTCGCGCGCCGCAGGCGAGGCCCTCGTGGCGGCCGCACCGCGTGATGTGGAGGCCTGCCTGGCCTACGCCACGTGGCTGTCGACGGCGGGCGAGTTGCAAGAGGCTGCGTCCGTGCTCGAGGCGGGATGCCATCGCGTGGACGCTCCCGCCCAAGCGCTGCTCGCGCTGGCAGGCGTCTATCACCGGCTCGGCAAGCTCACGCGGGCCGAGGCGGCGGCGCGCGAAGCGCTCCTCCTGCTCCCGGACGCCCCCGAAGCCCAGGTGTGCATCGGCGATATCTACCGCGACCTGGGCTGGCCGAAGTCGGCGGTCGACAGCTATGAGGCAGCGCTGCGACTGGCGCCCGGCCTGACGACCGCGCGCGTCGGCCTCGTGACCGTGCTGTCGTCATCCGGCCGCGCGCCCGAAGCAAAGCAGCGTTGCCTCGCCTTCATCGACGCCACGCCGGGCGACCCGGGGTTGTGGCTCGCCCTCGGACAGGTGTACGAGGACCAGGACAAGCCGCGCGAGGCGTTCACGACCTATGGGCAGGCATTGGGCCTGGACCCGGCTTCGGCCGAAGCCTGGGCCCGCCAGGGCCGGCTCTACTGCCGCTCCGGTCAGTTCGCGCCGGCGGCCGATGCCTGCAAGCGCGCGCTGGAACTGGACGGCGAGAACCTGCTGGCACACGCCTGGCTGGGCACCGCGGAGAGCTACCTGGGCGACCTGGAGCAGGCCCGCCGCCACGCCTCGATCGCCGAGGCGGGCGGCATGGACATGTCGTCGGTCTGGAAGAAGCTGAACCAGTAGCGATGCCCGGTTCAGGCGTGGGCGCGCAGGCGCGCCAGCGCTGCGGCGGCGACGGGCTGCGCGGGGTCGCGGCTCGTCGCGCGTTCGTACTGCCGCGCCGCGAGGTCGGGATGACCGGCCGCCTCGTACATGCGCGCGAGGTTCAGGCACGGGCTCGCCAGGTGCGGCAGCAGCGCAGCTGCCTGTTCAAGCGCCGCGCGAGCGGGCTCGCCGCGCCCGCCCTGCAGGTGCCAGACGCCGAGCGTGTTGTGGATGTGGCCGTCGCCCGGGGCCAGGCTCAGCGCCGCGCTGAGCAGGGGCCCGGCCGCTTCGGCGCGGCCATCGAGCATCGCCACCTGCGCCCGCAGGTGGCAGGCCTGCCCAAGCTGGGCGTCGGTTGCCTCGGCGCAGCGGGACACGGCCAGCAGGTGGGCCTCGGCGCGCGCGGGCGCCCCGGCCTCCTTCAACAGCCACCCGGCGGTCAGCCGCGCATCGGCATCGTCGGGCCTCATTGCGAGCACGCGTTCGGTCGCCGCGAGGGCCAGTTCGTGGTCGCCGGCCACCGCGGCGCAGTCGGCCAGTTCGCGCCAGGCGCCCGCGTCGCGCGGCAGGTCGGCAACCTTGCGCCGCGCCAGTTCCAGGTAGCGGCCGGCCTTGGCCGGGTCCTCCTGCAGCAGGCCGAAATGGTGGACGACCACCGGCAGGTCGACCACCGGCACGCCCAGCTCGGCCAGGCTCGCCTCGACCGTCTCGTGCAGTCGTCCGCTGAAGCGGACGCGCGGGTGATTGGGGAACAGGCGCACCTTGGCGGTCGGGACGAAGCCCGCCGTCACACCGGCCGGATGCCCGGGCAGCGCGTGCGTGTCGCCGGCCGGGACCGGTTGCCAGCCGCGGCGGCTCCAGGCCTGTGCGAGGTAGTTCCGGGTGACGATGTTCCCGCCCATCGCGCCCTGGGCCTGCCAGGTCGCCGCCGTGAGGCGGATTGCGGCCCAGTCGGCCGGGGCCAGTTGCTCGTCCGCGTCCAGGCACAGGATCCAGCGGGCCCGACAGGCGGCCAGCGAGGCATTGCGGGCGGCGGCGAAGTCGTCGCACCACGGGAAGTCGAGCACGCGGGCGCCGTGGCTCCGGGCAACCGTGGGGCTGTCGTCGCGGCTGCCGGTGTCCACGACGACGATTTCGTCGACATGGCCACGGGCGGCCCCGAGCAGGGAGTCCAGAAACTGGCCACCATCGCGGACGATCATGGCCAGGGCCAGCAACGGCGAGGTGGCGGGGTCCCAGCGGGCGTCGGGGTTCACTTCATCCGTCTTTCCAGTGCGTTGGCGCACAATTGGTTGCCGGGCCGTCAGTCCGGCGGCGATTCCCGGCGGTGGTTCCTTCCGCCGCCCGTGGAACCTTTGCAGGTCGCGTGCCGTTCGGAGCCTGCCGCTTTCACTTGTCGCCCGGGCCCCGGGGCGATAGTCTGGGCGACCGGCGCCGGCCACCCGTGGACAGGCGCCGCGCTGACCCCCGACACCCAGCGAAGGAGACCGGAAACATGCGTCAACGACTCGCGCTCGCCGTGCTGGCGACCGTCCTGCTTCTGGCGGTCCAGGCCGCGGCCATCGTCGAATCCAAGACCGGGACCGAATACCCCGACAAGGTCACGATCATGACCGACGCCGGCGACCAGGTCCTGAACGTCACCGGTACGGCCCTTCGCGAGAAGACCGTGCTGAAGGTCGACATCTACACGATCGCTTCCTACGTGGCCGCCGGCGCCGACCTGGGTGCCGACCGCGCCGCCGCGATCTGGAAGCTGGACGCGCCCAAGCACCTGTGCATGAACCTGCGGCGCAGCTTCTCGCGCGAAAAGCTCATCGGCGCCTTCCGCGAAGTCATCGAGAAGAACTACCCCGACACCGCGCCGTTCGCCGCCGACATGCAGACGTTCGAGGCGTATTTCGACCGTGACGCGAAGTCGGGCGACGTCATCAAGTTCACGTACGTGCCCGGCAAGGGCGTGACGACGGAACTGAACGGCGAGGCGAAGGGGACGATCGCCAACCCCGCGTTCGCCCAGGCGCTGTGGTCGGTGTGGTTCGGCGCGCAGCCGGTGAGCACCGATATCCGCACGAACCTCTCCACGCAGGCGAAATAGCCCGCGACGCGGAGCCGGAACGACGAAGGCCGCGCCTCTTGCAGGCGCGGCCTTCGCTTGTCTTCCTGCCGATGGCGGCGAGGCCCGGTTCCGCTCAGCCGCGGATCGCGCGCACGG
Source organism: uncultured bacterium (assembly GCA_903859215.1). GTDB lineage: Bacteria > Krumholzibacteriota > Krumholzibacteriia > LZORAL124-64-63 > LZORAL124-64-63 > CAINDZ01. Next base: position 47,852 of record CAIOLW010000368.1, read on the forward strand.
CCTTCGTCAGTTCCGGCACCACCTCGAACAGGTCGCCGACGATGCCGAAGTCCGCCACCTTGAAGATGGGGGCGGCGGCGTCCTTGTTGATGGCGACGATGCACTTGCTGCTGCTCATGCCGGCCAGGTGCTGGATCGCGCCGCTGATGCCGCAGGCGATGTACAGGTTCGGGCCCACGGTCTTGCCCGTCTGGCCCACCTGGTGCGAGTAGTCGACCCAGCCCGCGTCGACGACGGCGCGGCTGGCGCCGGCCGCGGCGTTCAGCGCGCCCGCCAGCTCCTCGATCATCGCGTAGTTCTCCGGGCCCTTGATGCCGCGGCCGCCCGAGACGACGATGTCGGCCTCGGTCAGTTCCACGCGACCACCGGCCGAACCGACGACCTCGCGCACGACGGCCTTCGGCGTCACGCCCGCCTGGCCCGCGTCGAAGGACGCCACCGCCGCCGCCGCGCCGCCGCATTCCTGCGCCACGAACGCGTTGGGCCGGATCGCGACGATCGCCGGCGCCGTCTTCGGCACCACGTCGACGAAGCACTTGCCGGCGAACACGGGACGCCGCACGTCCCAGGCGCCGCCCGCGAACGCCAGGCCGACCGCATCGCTGATGCACGCGCAACCCAGCTTGGCGGCCGCCGTCGGGCCCAGGTCGCGGCCCATGGACGTGGCGCCCACGAGCACCAGGTCGGGCTTCTGCGCGCGGCAGAAAGCGGCCAGCGCCGTGCCGTACCGCTCGCTGTCGTAGGTCGCGAACGCGCCCTCGCCCGCGAAGACCTTGTGCGCGCCGTGCGCGCCGGCCTTGGCCGCGGCCGCGGCGCTGTCGCCGCCCAGCAGGACGCCCCAGACCTCGCCGCCGTTCGCGTCGGCCAGCTTGCGGGCCTGGCTGATCATCTGCCAGGCCACCTTCTTGAACGCGCCGTCGCGCTGCTCGATGAAAACCGCAATGTTCGGCATGTCGGAGTCCCCCGCTGTTGGATGGCCTGGACTACATGTCCTGGACTAAATGACCTTGGCTTCTTCGTTCAGCACGCGCGCAAGCTCGCGCGCGGCCGCGGCCGCGTCGTCGCCGGTGACCAGGCGGCAGGTGCCGCGCGCCGGCGGGGGACTGTACTGGCGGATCTCGACCAGCGCGGCCGGCGGCGTCACGCCGAGGTCCGCGCAGGTGACGATCTGCATCGGCTTCATGCCGGCCTTCATGATGTTCGGCAGGCTCGGCAGGCGGGGCTCGTTCAGGCCCTTCTGGCAGGTGAGCACGGCCGGCAGCGGGCAGTCGACGATCTCCTTGCCGCCCTCGATCTCGCGGTGCGCCGTCAGCGTGCCTTCGCCCAGCTCGAGCTTGGTGATGGTCGAGACGTGGGGCAGCCCCAGCTTCTCGGCGACGAGGATGCCGACCTGGCCGCTGTCGTCGTCGATGGCCTTGATGCCGAAGAGGATCAGGTCGTAGTTGTCCTTCTTCAGCGCCGCGCAGAGCACGTCGGCGATGGCCGCGTCGTCGGCGCCGGCCAGCAGCGGGTCGTTGATGATGATGGCCTTGTCGCAACCGACGGCCAGGCAATCCTTCTTCAGCGTCTCGCGCACCGTCTCGGGACCCACGGTGATGGCGGTGATCTCGCCGCCGCGCGCTTCCTTGATCCGGACGGCCTCTTCGACCGCGTAGGCGTCGTAGGGGTTCAGGACGCGCGTGAACCCGGTCTGGTCCAGCTTCGCGGCCGGGGCGGCCAGATTGATCCGGGTCTCGGAATCCGGCACCTGTTTCACACAGACGGCAATCTTCATGTTTCCTCCCGAAAGACAGCGTCCCGGGGGCGCGGTCCGCCCCGCGGCAGCAGCATTCGGGCCATAATAGGCGGCGCCCGGGGGGGAGTCAACGCAGCCACCGGGCGGCCCACTGGGCGCTGGTGCCGGCGGCAGTGCTGCGCGATCATGGCGTCCTGGGCTGCGCCACGGGGGCGTGGCCGCGCCGGCGGGCTGGTCCCGCGGAGGCCCGCCCGATGGCTGATCACCGCGACACGCGCTCGGATCACGGCCTGGTCGTCCTGGGTGACGGCCCGGGCGCGACCGAGTGCCTGCGCGCTGCCGCGGGGCTCGGGGTCGCGGTCGTCCAGGTGGCTCTGCCCGGGTTCCGGCGAGCGGCGGGCGCGATCGCGGTCCTGGCGCCGCGCCCGCGGGCGCTGCTGCCCGCGTGGTGGGCCGCCTCGCCGCCGGGCGGGGAGCGCGAAAGCGGTGAGGGTGTCCAGATCATCATCGGCGGCGGCCACACCGGCGTCGAGGCGGCCGTGCGCTGGTCCGCGCGAGCCGCTCATGTGGTGTTGGTCGAGGCGGACGCCCGGCTGCTGCCGGGCTGGGACGAAGGGGTCGCCGCGCAGGTGACCGCCGGGCTCGCGGCGCTCGGCGTCGAGGTGCTGGTCGATTGCCGCGCCGTGGCACTGGCCGCCCGCGACGGCGGGGTCGCCGTCCGGCTGCGCCCGCGAGGCGGCGGCGTCGAACGCGTCATGCACGCCGGCCTGGCCGTGCCGGCGATGGGCCTGCGCCCCGACCTGGCTGGGTTCGACCTTGCCGGCACGCGGGCGCTCGCCGACCGCCTCGGCTTCCTGCAGGTCGACAGCCGGCTGGAGACCGCCGAGCCCGGCCTGCACGCGCTGGGCGCGGCCGTTGCCGTCCCCCTGACGCCGGCAGTGGTGGCCAGGCAGGCGCAGGTGGTGGCATCATGCGCGGCGGGGCTGCCGATCGCGCCGGTGCGCTACCACCTGCTGCCGCGTGTCATCGCCGGGCCCTGCGCGGCGCTCACCGCGGGGTTGACCGCGGCCGCGGCGCGCGAACGCGGCTTCCGGGTCGCGACCGGCCGCAGCGGCGACAGCACGGCGTGGGTGGCCTGTGTCCGCGACATCGAGACCGGCGCCGCGCTGGGCGTCCACGCGGCGGGCGGGCAGGCGGATGTGCTGGCCGACGCGGCGACAGCGCTGCTCGAGGGTGCGCACGCAGTGCTGCCCGTGAGCCTGGCTGCGGCGTTCGCGGCGGCGACGAAGGAGAACCCGTCCGATGACTGAGTCCCGCGACCGCCTGCTCACCGAACTCCGCGCGCTGCTCGGGCCGGCCGGCCTGTTGGCCGGCGCGGCGGCGCTGTCGGTGTATGCGCGCGACGCCTCGCACCTGGAGTGGGGCCGGCCGCTGGCGGTCGCGCTGCCGGCGCGCGAGGAGGACCTCGGCCGCGTGGTCGCGCTTTGCGCGGCCGCGGGCGTGCCGGTCGTGATGCGCGGCGCCGGCA
>CAIOLW010000369.1 GCA_903859215.1 uncultured bacterium
CCTCTCCGGCGCTGGGGTTTGATTCGTGTGGTAACGAGATCTTGCCGAAGGCGGAGGGAGAACGCCATCCTGTTGTGGGGATGGGGGCCAGGGGGGCGGAGCGGGTGTGGAGGGCGGACGCCATGCCCCTATGATGCCTATTCCCTATTCCCTGTACACGGGGTTGGTCCTTGGTCCGGGGCCCAATGCGGCGCGGAGTGCGCATTGGCCCGCAGGAGAGTACAGGGACGGCCATCTGGCGCGGGAATTCTTGACAAGAAGAACGGGCCGCTCCGGAAACCGGCACAGCCCGCGCAGACGCCCCGGGACGATCTATTTCACTTGCAGGATCTTCACGCCGTGGACGGGCGTCTCCGCAGCTACGAAGCCGAGGGCTCCCGGAGTCTTTGCTACGAACTCGATCAGGTCGGCGTCGGTGGCGAATTCGGCCGGCGGCGTGCCGGTCCCTGTGAAGACCGCCTTTTTCCACAACAGACTGAAGTGGCCCGGCGTCTTCTTGACGCATGTCTTCAGGAACTCCGTCAGCACGGGGCCGGCCGCCGGCAGGGCCGGCCGGACCGGCTTGCCGTCCGTCCATGACGTGGCGTTGCCCAGGTAGTAGTCCCTCAGGTTGTTGATGCCGACTGAATCGGCAGCAACCGACGGATTGGCGATGACGACGACCCCGGCGACGGCGGAACACGGGGCCAGCAGGGCCAGGACCACCAGCGCCAGGCTGAATGTGCAGGTTCGAAGCGGATGCCGGATCATGTCACCCCCTGCCGTCATCAGAAATTAAAGGTCGACTTTACGGCGAACATGCGCCAGGTCCGCGAGTCCAGACCGCCGGGATTGAGCGCCGGCAACACATCGCCGGCGCCGTCCATGAGGTGGCCCTCGATCTTGAGGATCCAGTTCGCGGTCACGTCCACGCGGGCCGTGAGCGCGAGGTCCTTCTGCCAGGCGCGATGGCCGAGGCCGCTGTCCACGCCGTCGCGATCGCGCCAGTCGGGGTGGAACACGGAATAGTACGCACCGAATTCGAGGCGCGGATCGACGCGATAGCTGCCCTGCCCGTAGTAGCCGCCGCGCCTGTCCTCCACGCTGGCCGAGACAGGAACCAGTCCGCCCATCCCGTCAGGGAAAGGGATGTTGGTCCATTCGACATCGACCGTGTAACGCGTGTATTCGGCGGCGAGCGTGGCCGGCCCGCGCATGTAGTCGGCCGACAGGACCACGACGCTCCGGGCCCTCGTGTCCAGGTCGATGGTCCACGGCGTCGGCGCGCCCAGCGCGAACGTACCGACGGCGGCAATGTCCAGCGACGACCAGGTACTGCCCACGCGCAGCCCCTCGGCCGGCGTGTTCCAGATGACCTGGGCACTGGTGCCGATGTGGTCCTCGACGGTGTACGACAACATCGGTGCCGCCGGGACCAGCCCGGTCATCTCGTTGCTCAGGAACCGCGACGAGCCCATCTCGACCGTACCTACACAGACCTCGTAGTCCACGCTCCCTGAACCCACCGGAAGATTCCCGTACACGCCGGCGCCCTGGACGGCCGTGGCGATGTTGCGGAACGCTTCGCTGTAGACGCTTTGCGGCAACAGGATCGCGGTGCGCACAGCATCCACGTCACGGGTCTTGTTGTACAGGCCCAGCGGTACCTTGACCTTGCCGACGCGGAAGCCGATGCCGTCCCGCCAGCGGTAGTCGCCGAACGCCCAATCCACGATGACCTCGCCGTTCCCGGCGGAGCCCAGGTCCCGGCCCAGCAACTGCAACCCGACGCGCGTCCTGTCGTCGACGTGGCCGCTGAAGTTGATGATCCCCTCGTTGAACGCGAACGTTCCCTGCTTCGTGTCCTGGGTCAGGTAATCGTATCCGCTCGAGCGCAGGTAGCCCTGGCTCACGGTGCCGTGCACGGCCACCGTCGCCGCCTCGGCCGCTCCCGCCGTCGCCAGCGCGAGGGCCGCGCATACTGCAGTCCATGGACGATGCCGCATCGAGCCGCCTCCCGGAGACCGGTCCTGAGCCCCGGCGGCGCCTAGCCGCCGGGATCCCCCCCATTGAGAAGGTATCGCCGTGGTCAGGCGCCGCTTGAGACGTGAATTGGCTATCCCTTCATGGTCGGCCGGGGACATCCACACCGCGGGCCGCCCCCATCCGGGAGCGGCCCGCGCGCACATCGAATAACCTGTTCAAGCTCAGCGAAATAGCCCCTTGACCGTTCCCCACGCCGCGTCCTCGGCGCCCACGGGCAGCCCGCAGGCAACGGCGTCCGCAACGTTGGGCGCGCCCGGGGTGATGCAGCGGAGCGAGAAGTCGGCATCGTTGTTGTCCGTATCGGCGCCGTCGGGCCAGCGCGCGATGCCGATGTTCGGAGTGACGTTGTCATCGTCGACCGATGTGCCGACGCCCTCGAAATACGGCGCCCCGGAGGTGCCGGCATAGCTGACGACGTCCAGCATGGCGCCTGACGCATCGCGCAGCGCCACGGCATCGGGCGGCCCGTTCTGGACACTGCTGTCCACCAGGTTGAACTGCAGGTCGGTGGTCCAGGGATACGCGCTCCCGAAGCTGACCACGAAGTAGCCGCCCGGGGCCACCGCCACTGCCGGCAGGGGCACGGTCAGGTACAGCGCGGCGCCGCCGAGATGGCCATTGACGAGCTCCAGGTAGCAGCCCGCCAGGCTGGCCGGCGCCGGCCCGGTGTTCTTCAGTTCGATGAATTCGGCCGTGTCGAAGCCGCCGGGCTGGTCATAGTCGATCTCGTTGATGACCACGCCCGCTCGGGCAAGGCCCGCCGAAAGCAGGAGCGGCAGGGCGAGGGCCTGGATGGTTCGCGTCGGGCGCATGGTCTTCCCTCCCGGGTGGCAGCGGATGTTCGCGTCCGGAAGGATACCACAACAGGAGAAATTCAGTCGTGTTTTCTGGACCCGGTGGCCGGCGGGTAAACGGCGACGGTCCCGACCTCAGGGTCAGGACCGCCGCCAGGGCCGCGGTCAGGACTGTCGTCGATGCCACAGGCGTCAGAACCCGTGACCACCGCCGTCCTCGTGCCCGTCTTGGTTGTCGTCCTCGAAGGAGTCGAAGGACTGCTTGATGTTCTCCTCCACGAGGCCCTGGTTGGGGCCACCGGCGCCGGCGGTGGCCGGGTCCACGAGGCCGCCGCCCGCCGTGGTGAACCAGGCCGTATGGTCGACGCGCAGGGTCAGGTTCATGGCGCCGCCGCCTTCGGTCACCACCAGCGGCGGGGTGATGTCGTTCTCCTGCTCCGAATCGAGGTCGGAAGTGAATGTGAACGCCGTCCCGTTGAACGAGCCGGCAACCCGGATGCTGACGCCGACAAACTCCGGATGCGCCGCCTGGAACGCTGCGGCCGACGCATCGTCGCCCTGGACAGCATGGACCTTGAACTCGACCTGGTTGTAGGTGCCCGGCGTGACATCCACGCTGAGAACCTGCTCGGCGGCGCCGCCGAGCGGCAGGTCCACCAGCATCGGACCGGCCTCGAATTCCTCAACGCGGACCGAGTCGGCGCCGGCGTCGTCGGACGCCTGCAGTTCGACTTTCTTGAGCACCACCTGCACGGCGGTCACCACCAGCGTGTCGCCGCCGGCCGTGAAGGTGTCGGCGGCCGCTGCTTTGGCCGACTTGGCCGACTTGGCCGACTTGGCGGCCCCCGGTGAGGCGATGGTCAGCGAGAGATTCCCGGCGGGCGTGGGCGAACTGTTATCGCCGCAACCGCCGAGGGCGATGGCCAGGATGAACAGTGCGAGGCACGAGCTCGGCATCTGTAACCGCTTCATGATGGCAACTCCCCGTCATTGAAGGAATCGGCTCAATAACTCCCAGTGATTCACTGGGGCAATATGCGTGCCAGCCAGCCTGGGGAACTCCGGGAACGGATACGCCTCGACCGGAACGCGATCCGGCTGTTTACAGAGGCCGGCGCCTGATATTCCGTTGACATCCGTGCAGGACATGGCCGACGACGTCGGTCGGCAAGGCAAAGGCCCCGGCCCATGCAAGGGTCGGGGCCACTTGATTGGCCGGCGCGTTCGCCGCCGCAGCTGGCGTTCGGGTTCGACCAGACGCCCGCGACCACGGACTGGCCCGAGATGGACCAGTCGACGGAGCCGGGCGGGGGTTGGGACTAGATGCCGCAGAGCCGGGCGACGTCATGGTGGATTGACCCGGGCACGCGTCCGCTAGCGGTAAGCCGCCTTCAGGTCGCCCCAGCTCGACGCCTCGACGGGCACATCCATCCCCTCGAGCGCGAACGTGCCGTTGCTGACGCTGATGATCATCAGTCCGGTGTCGGCCGCCGTCCCGCTGAACGTCCCCGCCATCGTGACCTGGTCGAGCGCCGTCAGGCGCACCGTGCCGGTGACCGCCAGGAACAGGTGGCCGTACCGCAGGCCGGCCAGCCACGCGGCGGGGTCGGCGAGGTCCGCGGCGCCGGGCACCGTGAACCCGGCGAGCTCGTCGACGTACGCGAACAGCACCGTACGCCCGGCCACGTCGATGGGGTAGCTGCCGACCGGCAGCGTCGCGCCGGGCTTGCGCACCCAGGCCATGGCCAGGTCGACGGTCGAATCGGTTTGCGCAACCGCGGCGTACCACATGGCGGTGGCCGTATCCTGTGACGCCGTGAAGAACCCACCCACCGATTCGGTCGCCGCGAAGTTGCCGCTGTAGACGGGGAACGGGAACTGCTGGTAATGGAAGCCCACCGACCCGGCCACGTACGGCCAGGCGGCCTGGGCCCCGGCGCCCGACGCCAGCAGGAGAGTGGCGACCAGCGGGAGGATCTTCTTTAGTATCAAGCGCAACGACGGCATGGTGACCTCTCGGGAACGCGGTTCGGCGGAATGGCGCCCCTGAGTGTAGCATATCCGCCCGCGGGACGGGCAAGGCGGCGAAAGGCAGGACCCGATGGGCAAGGGACGGCTCGAAGCGTTCAGCGACGGCGTGATCGCGATCCTGATCACGATCATGGTCCTGGAACTGAAGGTGCCGCACGGCGGCGGCGCCGACCTGGCCGACCTGTGGCCGCTGCTCCCGGTCTTCCTGAGCTACGTGCTCAGCTTCGTCTTCCTGGGCGTCTACTGGATGAACCACCACCACCTGCTGCAGGCGGTGCGACATGTGGACGGCCGCGTGCTGTGGGCCAATATGCACCTGCTGTTCTGGCTCTCGCTGATCCCGTTCACCACCGCCTGGATGGGTGAGAACGACTTCGCCGAATGGCCTGTGGCCATGTACGGCATCGTGCTGCTCGGGGCGGCCATCTCGTACTTCTCGCTGACGCGCGCCCTGATCGCGCGCCACGGCGAGGAGTCGGTGCTGGCGAAGGCCGTCGGGGCCGACGTGAAGGGCCGCATCTCGCTGGTCCTGTACTGCGCCGGCATCGGGGCGGCGTTCGTGGCGCCGCTGGTCGCGTGCGGGATTTACGTGACCGTCGCGGTGATGTGGCTGGTGCCGGACCGGCGGATCGAGAAACACCTGGCGAATTGACGGCCCCCCGCGGGGCGGTATCGCGACTATTTATTCCCACAATGTCCAATGGCCAGCCGGCACCCGCGGCCTGCGCCGGCAGCACCGCGGGTGGCTGCGCCGGTCCGCCGATGTGATCGAGGATCCGCTCGCTCGTCGGCGCGTCGAGCACGAACGCGATGATGCGCATCGGCTCGCCGCATCAATATCGTGCGCGGTGATTACCTGAACAGCGACTTGACCGAGCCCCACGACGTGGGCTGCTCGGATAGGGGTTCGCCGTAAACGGTTCCCGACTCGGAGTTGATCGCATAGCTGGCCACCGGGTTGCCGTCCACATCGCGCACATTGGTGAAGCCGAGGATCGACGCCGAGATCTGGACCGACGTGTGGTGTTCCTCCAATGCCGAGTACTCTGACCCGCATACGGCACGGACGCCCACATGGCCATAGAGCGTGAGAGGCTGGCCAAACCGGAAATGCCAAGTGACGGTCGCGCTTTGGGAGAGGTTCGCCGAGTCAGACAGCGTGTAGCCGACACCGCCAATCTGGGTCAGGTCGAAGAACGTGACGTCCCAACTCGTGTAGTCGCGGGAACCGAGCACGACGGAGTAGGCGCCGGTCATCACGATCGGCATCGAGAACGTCCCCAGGTCGCCCGGCGTACCTCCGGTGACGGTGATGGTGTCCCAGAACCAGCCATCACTGTGCGCCGATCCACTTGATCCCAGCCAGATCGTCGTCTGGTCGGCGGTTGCGCTTGCCGAAACGGAGGCATACGCGGCCGAGCCCGATGCCGTGCCGCTATAGGTCGAGTGGCGCGAGCCATCGGGGTCGTCCCAGGCGCCGGAACAGCTGGCGTCCGAAGAAGCGACATAGTCCGACTGGAAGTTCGAGCAGCCCGAGAGTTGGACTTCCGCCTGGGTGCGGACGTAGTGCGTCGCCGAAGCGTTCGACGGCGCCAGCGCCAGCGCTGCCCCGATGGCGATCATGACGATGACCATCGCACGAGGTGCACCCCGGCGCGCGGCGAAGGCGAACGTGACTTGGGAGGCCATGGCCCCTCCAATCCGAATCGATTGCAGGCCGGACTGTTGGGCGACGAGGCGTAAACCGTAGCACATTGATGGGACCTTGATCAACGGAATTCAGTGCGGGCTGCCTCACGGAACCGGCGGCGCGCCGTCCCTCTGCGCCGCCGGCTGCTCCCTGTCACTTCAAGAGCACCAGCTTGCCGGTCTGCACCGCGCCGTGGCTCTCCGCGCGCACGAAGTAGACTCCCGAGGCGGTGATCCGGCCGTCGTCCCTCGTGCCGTCCCAGACGACCTCGTGCCGGCCGGCGGCCTGGTCGCCGGCGAACAGGGTGCGCACGAGCCGGCCGGCCAGGTCGTGGATCGTCAGGCTGACCGGCGCCGACGCATCCAGCGAGTACGCGATCACGGTGCGCGGGTTGAACGGGTTGGGCGCGCCGGCCTCGAGCTGCAGGCCCGGCTGGCGCGCCGGCAGGTCTCCGACGCCGGTCCCGCCGCCCGTTGCGGTCACGGCGAGCAGGTAGTCTTCGGTCTCGCCGAGGTCGAAGAGGTGGGAGCCGTTCCAGCCGGCGGCCACCGGCACCTCGCCGATCGTGAAGCGCGTCCAGAAGTAACCGAGGTTCGGGCCGACCGCGAACGACGGCGGGCCGAGCAGCGACAGCGGCCCGCTGAAGCCGGGCGGGACCGGGAAGTTGACCAGCACGTGCTCGGGGATGGGGTTGCCCGGCGTGCAGAAGACGGAGCCGGACCACTGGCCGTCCTGGTTCCAGTCCACGAGCATGTTGACGTACATGATTGTGGACCAGCCGTTGGTGACGGAGATGTCGATGCCGGCGGCGGCTCCCCAGCCCACCGTCGCGCAGGCCGCCCCGAGCGGCGTGCCGGCGCCCGCGACGCACGGCACCACGTTGTAGCTGGATGTCGCGGTCCCGGTGATCGTGAAGCCGTCGGGCTTGATCAGGCCGGCGTCGCCGTCCTGGAAGCACTCGTCGTTGTTCCAGGTCGCGCCCGGGCAGGTGCCGCCGTTGCCGTTGGTCTCGAAGTCGACCAGCGGGCCGAAGTGGACGGTGTTGTTGACGGCCAGGTGCGCGACCCAGCCGGTCGCGTTTCCGATGCAGGTGGGGAACTGGCCGACGACGCCGGAGCTCGGGTACGCAAGCGTGCCGTTCGGCGCGTCGCCGTAGTCACCGAGCTGGGCTGTTGCGGTCGGGGGAAGGGCGGCGAGGGCGAAGAGAAGGATCGCGGTAGTCGGTCGCCAGGTTCGTGGCAGCGAGGGAAATGGCATGACCTGACCTCCTGCGGCAGGGAATCGGTCGGGGTGAGCCATATCAGACTAATTTAATCCCTTAAACGCCGCAATGCGGAGGCCCGGGGACCCGGAGCCAACGGGAGGCCCCCCGACCGCTCTGCGCAAACGCCCGCCAAAACAGGAAACCCGGCGCCTTCCAGCACCGGGTTTCCCGCATCGAGCCAACGATGATCGTCGGGGCGCCGCCTAGGCCTTGCGCCCGCCCTCAGCCGCCCACTTCTCCAGCATCTCGGTGGTGACGGACTTCGGACGCTCGATCGCGTAGCCGAGGCCGCGGTCCCAGGTGATGTTGGCCATGCAGCCGAGCGCGCGGCCGACGCCGAACAGGACCGTGTAGAAGTCCCATTCCTTCAGGCCGTAGTACCACTGGATCACGCCGGACTGCGCGTCGACGTTCGGCCAGGGGTTCTTCGTCTTGCCGTGCTCGGTCAGCACGCCCGGGGCCACCTCGAAGATCATGGAGACCAGCTTGAACAGCGGGTCGTCCTTGAGGCCCTTGGTGCTCAGGCAGAACTCGCGCTGCGACATGTAGCGCGGGTCGGTCTTGCGCAGCACGGCGTGGCCGTAGCCCGGGATGACCTGGCCGGCGTTCAGCGTGTCCCACAGCGCCTGCGTGATCAGTTCCTTCGTCGGTTCCTTGTCGGCGCAGTACTTCTGCTGGAACTTGATCGTCCAGTCGAGCACTTCCTGGTTGGCCAGGCCGTGCAGCGGGCCGGCCAGGCCGTTGAGCCCCGCCGAGTACGCATAGTAGGGATCCGACAGGGCCGAGTGCACCAGGTGCGTGGCGTGGGCCGACACGTTGCCGGACTCGTGGTCGGAGTGGAGGATGAAGTACATCCGGGCCACGTCCTTGTAGTCCTCGCTCTGGCCGATCATGTGCGCGAAGTTGGCGCCCATGTCCAGCGTCGGGTCGATGGCGATCTGCTTGTCGTCCCGGAACTTCAGGTTGTAGATGAACGCGGCGATCACGGCGATGCGCGCCACGATGTCGCTCGCATCCTCGTACACGTATTCCCAGGCCGTCAGTTTGTTGAACTTGCCCGAGTTGTAGAAGTGGACGAACTTCGAATCCTTCTGCAGGGCCAGGATGCCGACCGACAGCATCACCATCGGATGGCTGTCGCGCGGGAGCGCGCGGATCGTGTCGAACACATACTGCGGCACTACCTGACGCGTCTTCCACTCCGCCAGGACCTCGTCGACCTGCGCCTGCGTCGGCACTTCGCCGGTCAGCAGGAAGTACCAGAACGACTCGACGGTCGGGTAGGTGGAGCCGGGCGCCTTCGGGAGGGCCGCGAACGTCTCAGGGATCGTCTTGCCGCGGAAGCGGATTCCTTCCTGCGGGTCGAGATACGAGATGTCGGTGACCAGGCTGTGGATGTCGCGGGCGCCGCCGATCGCCTGGTCGATCGTGACCTGGTCGATCACCACCTTGCCGTACTCCTTGACGAGCCGGGTCGTGCGCGGACGGAACTCTTCGATCTTCAGCTTGAGTGTCTCTTTGAGCGCCATACTCCTGTACTCCTTGCCAAGGGGGACGACAGTCTCTGCCGACTACTTCAAAAATGGTGCGCCGGCTATCCCGGCGTCAACCTGCCTTGAAATGTCAACGAAGATCATCCCGTTTCGCTCATGGCGAGGACGCGCAGATATCCATGCATGCAGCTGCGCGGCCGTCTGCCCGGGGGACGACCACGAGACGCGGCGGACCGCAGACTGGCTGGAGATGGATCACGCGACAGGGTTGGCCCGGCCCGTCAGCGATCACCTGACCAGCGTCATCCGTTCGGACGAGACCTGCCCGGCGGCCGCGAATTTCACGACGTAGCTTCCCGACGCAACACCCCGCCCGGCATCATCC
>CAIOLW010000370.1 GCA_903859215.1 uncultured bacterium
CTGGCGCAGGCCGGCATGGTCGAAGTGGCGATCTTCGACGTGCGTGGGGATCGTGTGCGGGTGCTGGAGTCCGGGAACCAGCCCGTGGGCCGCTATCAGGCGACGTGGGACGGCCAGGATGACCGGGGGCGCGATGTCGCGACCGGGACCTACCTCTGTCGGCTGATGACCGCGCAGGGCTCCCAGACCCGGAAGATGGTTCTGGCCCGCTGATTGCATTACTTGCACTTCGGAAAAGACCTTTGCGCGGAGGAAATCGTTTGAAGACCAGGACCTGGACGTCCATCGGATTCGTCGTCGCCATGACCGCGTTGCTGGTGACGAGTGCTTTCGCCCAATCCAACCTGCTCAGCGTCCAGAACATCCATGTCTCCAAACGCTCCTCCTCGCAGATCGTGGACATCACGTACGACCTGCAGACCGTGGACGGCCTGGCGGCCACGATCAGCCTCTACCTGTCGACGGACGCGGGCACGACGTATCCCGTGCAGTGCCATTCCGTGACGGGCGATGTCGGCGCCGGCATCATGCCCGGCGTGGGGCGCCAGATCGTCTGGGACGCCGGTTCGGAATTCCCGATGCTGAACAGCAATGCCTGCCGCCTGCGCGTCACCGCGGATGACGGCGTCTCCCTGTACAACCTGCGCACGGTGGTGTTCACGACGCAGGACCCGGCCCACATCGTCTATCCGTCGGGCGCCTCGCACCTCGACAGCCTGCGGGTGCAGGACCTCATCGCTGCGATCGCCAACGCCGACACCGTATATCGGCTCGGGACCGGGTTCGATGTGCCGTCCTTCGCCTACTCTGAGATCGACCACCAGAGCACCGAGGGCTTCAAGGATCCGTCAGGCGTCTCGACCAGCCTCAACTGCGACGGCGGCGAGGTGCGCGCAAACGTTCGCTACCTGAACCTCCGGTTCCCCCATGCCGCCCGCCGTTCCGAACTCGTGTACATCCCGTGGCAGAACTACCTGCCGGCGAACTGCTCCATCGTCTCGGCGACGATGAACGTGTCTTTGATTTCGAATGCCTACTACGCCATTCCCGACACGATCGTCGCCGTGCAGATGTCCAACGCGACGGACAACCAGTGGTACCAGGTCAAGGGCGTCGGGGCCAACTACCCGGACTTCGCCCACGCTGCCTGGAACCGCCAGCAGTCGACGAACAACGGGGTCTGGGGCGGCTCCAACAACTATCCTTGGCTGCCGGCGCTGAACGACCGCCGTGATCTCTGGTCGTGGGGCGAGATCAACGACTGGAGCGGCACGACGGCGCCCAACACCGGGACGCCCATCCCGCGGCTGACCAACATTCCCATCAAGCTGACGAATTGCGTCCAGTCGGCCGTGAGCGGGGGCGTCAACAACGGGATCATCCTGTGCTATTCCGATCTCGGCGCCGGCACCGGCAGTTTGGCACACTATGCGTGGGACGACTACAGTTCGGCCGTCGGCCGCACGCCGTACGTCGTGGTCAAGTACCGCCCGGGCGTCTACGCCAAGCCCTTCGACACGTCTGACTGGGCCTTCGTCGCGACCACCGACGACGGCATCTATGCTCCCAACAACGCCTACACGGAGATCTTCCGCGCGCACGGCGGCAAGTACACGATCTACATGGCCAAGATGCAGGTGGGCCTGTCGTACGGACAGTCCACGGCGAGGCAATTGATCAGCTTCCACACGCGCGGCATGGAAGTGGGGAACCATAGCCGGTACCACATGCTCGACGGCGGCCTCAACCACTGGACGCACTCGATGACGATGGCGGACACCAATTCGGCGGCGTGGGATTCGCTGATGTTCGATGTCAATCCCAAGTGGATGTACAACATGGCCGACTCGATCGTCGGCAACCTGCGCGGCGACCCGACGTTCGGCAAGTCGTTCGCGCTGCCGACCAACTCCTATTCGCCTGAAGTCCTGCTGGCCCTGGAGAAGACCGGCTACACGGCCGTGCGGACGGCCGCCATGTCGTTCGCCTACTCGCGCGACGGCTACTACGTGACCGCCAACCAGCGGCCGGGCAAGACCGACTCGCTGATGACGGGAGCCCCCACCCAGATGGCGCACCGGCCGCGCAACATGACGGGCCTGCCGACGTTCATTTCGATGCCCCAGATCGCCGGCTGGAAAGCCAACCCGGCCCTCACGCCGGCCGCGCTGGATTCGATCAAGACGAACATCCACAAGGTGATCTTCCAGATCCGCGGGCAGGACCGCCGCGCCCTGTGCGTGTACTGGCACGACTTCAAGACCAACCCGAGCACCACCGGCTACGGGGAGGGCGTCAATACGGACGAGCTCGACGCGATGCTCCAGGTCGTGGATGCGACCGGCGGCCGCTACATGACGGCCTCGGAATACACGAACTGGATCAAGGCGCGCGCGACGGCCGTGGCCACGCCGGCTTCGTACGCGCAGCCTGACACCTTCAAGGTGCAGGCGAGCGACCGGGTCTGGTTCATCCCGGACGAGTGACAAGCCGCTGAGGGCGAATTCCGCAGTTGCCGTCCCGCGGTCGAGCGGCCATTCTCCGCGTGTGACCAGCCGTTGCGCCCCCGCAACCACGAGCGAGAGGACGATTCGTGTCGCACAAGGTGTTCCTGATTGCCGCTGCCCGCCCCAATTTCATGAAGGTCGCGCCGCTCTGGCGCGCGATGTCCGAGCACAGCGACGCGCTCGAGCCCATGCTCATCCACACCGGCCAGCACTACGACCAGAACATGTCGGGCATCTTCTTCGAGGAGCTCGGCCTGCCGACGCCGCACGTGCACCTGGGTGTCGGCGGCGGCAGCCATGCCCAGCAGACGGCCGCCGTCATGGTGAAGTTCGAGGAATTGTGCCTGCAGGAGCGCCCGGACCTGGTCGTCGTGGTCGGGGACGTCAACGCGACCATGGCCACCTCGGTGACGGCGGCCAAGCTGCACATCCCGGTCGCCCACGTGGAGGCCGGCCTGCGCAGCCGCGACATGACCATGCCGGAAGAGATCAACCGCCTGCTGACCGATGCCATCGCCGACCTGCTGTTCACCCCCAGCCCCGACGCCGACGAGAACCTCCGGGCCGAAGGGGTCGCCCCGGCACGGATCAAGCTGGTCGGCAACATCATGATCGACAGCCTGGTGGACTCGGTGGAACGCGCGCGCGCGCTGGGCACGTGCTCCGCCTTCGGCCTCGAACCGCAGGGCTTCGGCGTCGTCACGCTGCACCGGCCGGCGAACGTCGACGACCCGGTGACGCTGGCCTGCATCCTGGACGTCCTGGTGGGCATGAACCTGCCCCTGGTGTTCCCCGTGCACCCGCGCACGCGGGCGGTCATGCGGCAGCACGGCCTCGACGCGCGCTGCCGGCTGGTCGACTCGCTGGTGATCCTGGCCGACCCGCTGGGTTACTACGAGTTCATGAACCTGGTGGTGAACTCGCGGCTCATCCTGACCGACTCCGGCGGCCTGCAGGAAGAGGCCACGTGGCTGGGCATTCCCTGCCTGACGCTGCGGCCAAACACCGAGCGGCCGATCACGATCACCGAGGGGACCAACGAGCTGGCGACGGTCGAGAGCCTGGCGACGCAGACGGCCGCCATCCTGGCCGGGAACTGGAAGAAGGGCCGCGTGCCCGACCTCTGGGACGGCCACACGGCCCCGCGCATCGTCAAGGTGCTCGAGGAGTTCCTGGCGGGCCGCTGAGCGCCGGTCAGCGCCCGGCGGCCGCGACGATCGCGTCGCAGATGTACGAGACCAGCGCAGCCGGGTCCGGCCGCGTCACGTCCCCGTGGCGCCGCACCACCTGCAGGTGGTCCGCCGCATCCCCGGGCTTCGTCAGAAGCACGAGCTGGCCGGCCTTCGCCAGGGCCTCGTCCACCATGCCGTCCCGCCCCCGGAAGAAGCTGTACGACGGCACGCCCATGATCGCCGCCTCGCGGGTCATGGTGCCGCCGCCGCTGATGACCAGGTCCATGGCGGCGACGAGGCTCGGCCCGTCGTACACCCGGCTCGGGATGATGACCTCGGCGACGCCGAGTCGCTTCGGCAGGTCGCGCTGGTCGGGCGTGCGCGGCAGGTACACCAGCTGCACGTCACTGGCGGTCGCCAACCGGGACAAGATGGCGTCGAGGATCGTCTCGGCCTCGGGATTGTGGTAGTGCGCGGTGGTCGCGGGGGGGCGCAGCAGCACCTTGACGGCCGTCGGGCGCAGGCCGAGGTCGCCGGCCACCGATCCGTCCAGGTCGGCGCCCCCGAGGTAGAGCTCTTCCTTGTAGCCCGGGTAGCTGACGACCTTGGCCGCGGCGATGCCGGCTTCGGCGCAGCGCGCCTTCGTGATCGCCGCCGGCAGCAGGATCGAACGGCAGCACCAGTTGAACAGGCGCGCGTTGACCCACTCGTAGTCGTACATCGTCACCGTCGGCACGCCGAGCAGCCGCGAGGCCAGGGGCAGCGCACGCGAGCCGTGGCCGAAGCTGACCGCCGCACCCGACCCGCGCATCGCCTGCGCCAGTTCTCCGGCGCGGCCCAGGGTCCCCTTCACCTTGCCGCTCATGCCCTTGCCGTACTCGCCGCCCACCTTCAGGTAGGTGAAACCGTAGAGATCGAGCAACTGGCAGGTCTTCGTCCGATCACGCGCCGTGAAGACGACTTCATGGCGGCGCGCCGTCAGTTCACGGACGAGCGGGCTCATGATCAGGACATGGGGACCATTGTCGGCGTCGAACCAGATCTTCACTTCGGCCTCCGGATTGCAAAGGGAACCGCATGATAGGCAGCAGGCAGGGGGGTGTCAATGAAGGCCCGGCCGCAGCTGCCATCGTGCCGGATTTTCCCGGAAGACGTTTCAGGAAAGAGGGTTGCGCGGTTTTGGCCCATCTGCTATGCTCAACATCGTGCCCGCTTGCCGGGCTATCCCGCGTTGCGTGCCGCACCCGCGGCCAGTCGGTGCCGGCCGTAGCCGGCAACACCTTGAGGACCTCGCCCATGACGGATCCGGCCGGACACGAAAGCGTGTCGTGATGCGCCTCAGCCTGGTCATTTCGTCGTTGAACGCCGGCGGCGCCGAGCGCGTCATGACCACGCTGGCGAACGCGTGGGTCGCGCGGGGCTGGCAGGTCGACCTGCTGACCACCCACGACGCCGGCCGCGCGCCCCACTACCCGCTGGCCCCGGCGGTCGGGCTGCGGTCGCTGGACCCGCGCCTGCCGAGTCCGTTCAGGCAGGTGGCGACCGTCCGGAACCTGCGCGCGGCGATCCGCGACGCCCGGCCGGACGCAGTGATCAGTTTCCTCAACTACACCAACATCATGACGCTCGCCGCCTGCCGCGGCCTGGCGTGTCCGGTCATCATCTCCGAGCGCCTGGACCCGCGGGTCATCGACATCGGGCCCGCCTGGTCGTTCCTGCGCCGGGTCACTTATCCAGGGGCGAAGCTCCTGGTGGCCCAGACCGGCACGGCCGCGGAACTCTATGGCCCCCTGACGGGCGGCAGGGTCCGCGTGATCCCCAATCCCGTCCACGCCCCCGCGCAGCGCGCGGCGGACCCGGTGTCTCCCGTAGGTGCGGACCGGCGGACGATCCTCTGCGTCGGCCGCCTGCAGAAGCAGAAGGGGTTCGACATCGCCCTGCGCGCGATGGCGCTGCTGGGCCCCGCCTGCGCCGACTGGCGCCTGGTGATCCTGGGTGAAGGGCCGGAACGCCCCAACCTGGAGCGGCTGCACGCGGACCTCGGGCTGGGCGACCGCGCCCGGTTGGCCGGGCAGGTCGCGGACCCCTGGCCCTGGCTCAGGCAGGCGGGCATCTTCCTGATGTCATCGCGCAGCGAAGGCTTCCCCAACGCCCTGACCGAGGCGATGGCCGCCGGGCTGCCCGTGATCTCGACCGACTGCCCGAGCGGCCCGGCGGACATCATCACGCCCGGGGTTGACGGGCTTCTGGTGCCGACCGAGGATCCGGCAGCTTTGGCGGAAGCCCTCGCGCGCCTGATCGACTCCGGGGACCTGCGGACCCGACTGGCGGCGGCGGCGCCCGGCGTGCTCGAACGCTATTCCCTGGAGTCGGTGCTCGCTGCCTGGGATCGGGTCCTGGAGGAATGCAACGGCAAGTCCGGCGAGCCCCGCATTCACGGAGGTAACTGCCCATGAACGGACGCGAGGCGGGCCCGCGGCATGTCGCCCACATGATCGGTTCTTTACACACCGGCGGGGCGGAGCGGGCCCTGATCAACGTCCTGCTGGCTGCCGACCGGAAAGATTTCCGGTACACGGTCATCTGCCTCGGCTACCGGGGCGAACTGGCGCCCGTGCTTGAGGCCGCCGGTATCCCGATCCACGTGATGAGGATCCGGCATCGCCACCTCCTGGTCAGCATTCCACGGCTGGCTCGCTGGCTGCGGCGCGAAAAGGTGGCAGTTGTCCACGCCCACATGTACTGGGCGGGGCTCTGGGGGCGGCTTGCCGGCCGGCTCGCCGGCGTTCCCGTGCTGATGACGACCGAACACGGCCCGGATTTGTGGAAGGGCCCCCAGCACATCGCGTTCGATCGCCTGCTGACGCGCTGGACCGCCCGCCACATCGCCGTCGCGCAAGACGGCCTCGAGATCCGCCTGCGGCGGGAGCGCGTGCGGCCGGACCGGATCGTCCTGATCCCCAACGGCGTGGCCATCCCGGCCGTCTGCCGCGACCCCCAGCGCTCCCTGCTGGCGCGGCAGGAGTTCGGCCTGGCGCCGGACGCGCCGGTCATCGGCTCGGTCGGTCGCCTGGTGCCCGAGAAGGGCTACGTCCACATGCTGGATGCCCTGAAGCTGGCGCGCACCGAGCTGCCGGGCCTGCGCTGGCTGGCGATCGGCGACGGCCCCCTGCGGCAGGAACTGGCGGCGCGGACGAAGGAACTGGGCCTCGAGGATGCGGTGATCTGGGCCGGCCTGCGCACCGACATCGATCTGCTGCTCGAGGCGATGGACCTCTGGGTCATGAGCAGCGTGTCGGAGGGATTGCCGGTGGCGCTCCTGGAGGCCATGGCCGCCGCCTGCCCGATCGTGGCGACCAGGGTGGGTGGTATTCCCGAAGCGGTGAGCGACGGCAGCGAGGCCGTGCTGGTGCCGTCGCGGGACCCGGCGGCGCTGGCGGGGGCGATCGTGGAACTGCTCCGCGATCCCGGGCGCGCCAGGGAACTGGGGAACGCCGCCCGCGTCCGCGCCGAGGCCCAGTATTCGATCAAGTCGGTTGTCCGCAAAGTGGAGGATATCTACCGCGAGGAACTCGCGCGGGCCTCACGCGACCCGACGGGTCGCTGACGAGGCCCTGGCGCAGCGGGCGGAACCGGCTACTTGAACCGGTAGTCACTCTTCATGTGGATCTTCGGCACGTCGACCGTCGCATTGCGGGACAGGAAATAAGCCAGGAGTTCCCGGTTGATGGGCTCACCGTTCTTCTCGCAATTGAACGAGAGGATCACTTCCGCGTCGGCGTTAAGGTTCCTGTCGTGCAGGCTGGCAAGGAAACTCTCCCACTCCTTGATGTGCCACACTTCCGGCGTATTGTGGCAGTTGAAGCAGATCATGAACGCCGTGATCAGGTCATAGCGCTCCGCCGTCGGGAGATCCTCGAATTTCATGATGTACCGGGAATAGCGCTTGATCCCGAGCGCCTCGACGATCTCGTTGTACATCTCGTTGTCCGGCACGTCGAGCCCCTCGACGTCGTGGCCGTAGTACCGGCACGCATACAGGAAGTAGGCCGCGCCGCAGCCGATATCCAGGATCTTCAGCTTGCGCGGGTGCCGGTCAAGGCCGAGGACGAAGACCCGGCGCAGGTTTTCGAACAGCCAGTAGTCGATTTCGAGGTACTTCTGGTAGGCGACTCCCGGGGAATCGACGCGGTAGCGTGCGGAGATCGGCGCCAGCTTCCGCGCGAGTTCACGCTTGAGCTTGTAGTAGTCGGACCAGAACCTGAACGTCGCAGCGACCCCGCGCTTGCGCGCGAGTTCACGAATACCGCTGACATATCGGCGAGCCGTGTACTGGTTCATGCGCTTCCCCTTGGCTCCCGACGACGGTGGGCCGGGCCTTTGGTGACGGTGGACTCGGCGCCGGTCGGGGCGCCGACGGTGTCGGGAACCGGCCGGGCGTACACCCCCGGCCCTGAATCGGCGGCGCGGACTGCGGCGAAGCTGTGCGGTGGCCGTTCGCCGGCAACCACCCCAAACGACGGGATTGTATATCGGGTTCCGCAGCGGCAGGTACAGCGAAAATCGGCCCGGCGGCCGCGGTCGGCTGCCAGGGGTTTCCGTGGCGGGCACGCCTGGCACCGCCCGACAGCCCCGCCGCGGCCCGGGTGGCGGGGGAATGCGCGCTGGATGGCCCTGCGACAAGATATTATCATGACCCCGGTCCTCCAACTCCCTGCCCCTCCGTGCCGACGCGGGGGCGACTGCAGGCAGGCATCCTCACCCCGGGAGGGGTCCCGAGTTGCGTGTTCTCGTCCTGACCGCCATGTACCCGACTCCCGAGAGGCCAGCTTTCGGCTCTTTCGTCCGCGAGCAGGTCGAGTCGCTGCGAAACGCCGGTGTCGAGGTCGAGGTCCTGACGTTCGACGGCGGCAGTTCCCTCCGGAATTACCTGCAAGCCGGGCGCGCGCTTCGCGCCCGCCTCAAGGCCGGCCGCTTCGACATCGTCCACGCCCACTACGGCCTGACCGGCCTGCCCGCGCGCATGCAGTTCACCTGCCCGGTCGTCCTGACCTACCACGGCAGCGACATCCTCGGCGAAGTCGGCCCCACCGGACGGTACTCCCGCGCCGGGCGGTTCAAGGTCATGCTGAGCAAAGCGCTCGGATCCGTCGTGACCGAACGCATCATTGTCGCCGAACGCATGCGGACGCGCCTGTGGAAGGCCACGGTCATTCCCATGGGCGTTGACCTTGACCTCTTTCAGCCGCGCTCCCGATCGGAAGCCCGCAAGGCCCTTGGCCTGGACCCGGCGCGGAAATACGTCCTGTTCGTCGCCAACCCGGACAACCGCTGCAAGAGATTCGATATCGCCGACGCCGCGGTCAGGATCCTCGCCGCCGATGATCCGGACGTGGAGATCCTTCCGGTCTACAAGGCGACCCATGACCAGGTCGCCCAGTACATGAACGCGAGCAACGTGCTGGTCATGACTTCCGATCATGAAGGGTCGCCGTGCGTGGTCAAGGAAGCCCTGGCGAGCAGCCTGCCCATCGTGTCGGTGGACTGCGGCGATGTCCGCGAACGGATCTCGGGCGTCGACGGCTGCTATCTTTGCGACCGGGATCCCCGGGCCGTGGCGGCCAGGCTCCGCGAGGCGCTCCTGTTCGTGGGGCCGACGAACGGCAGGGAGCACGTCGAGGCGATCAGCCTTCCGAACACCGCCCGGCTCACGATCGGCGTCTTCGAGAAGGCCCTGCGGCGCTCCGGCCGCTAGTCCGCACTTCCGGTGGACCGCCGGACCAGGATCGCGCGCCCCTTGCCCCAGGCCTCCCGGTAGAAATCCAGGAGGTCGCGGAAGCCCACCACATAGGGCAGGCTGATCGGCAGGATCCGGTTCATGTACACGTTCCCCGCCAGCCGACTGCCGACGATCAGCACCGCCTGCGCGGCAATGATGCCCACCATGCCGCCCAGCTTCATGCCGACGAACAGCAGCACCGGGGCAACCACCAGCGAAGCCGCGTTGACCCAGATGTTCACGTCATTCCGGTTCATGGCCCGCAACACGAGCGTCGAGTTGAAGATCAGGCCCAGCTTGAGCAGCGTGTTGACGCGGAAGATCGACACGGCGCCGGCGTAGGTATCGGTGAACATGAACAGGATC
>CAIOLW010000371.1 GCA_903859215.1 uncultured bacterium
GACGAGTGCGTGACGCGCAACAGGTCGAGGGTCACCGCGCCGACCTGCACGTTGCCGGACTTGTTCGCGGCGGGCGCGCCGAAGAGGACTTCCGAATTCCCCCTGATGAACTGTGCTGCGATTTCCACGGGTGTGCCCTTGTTCGGCACGCGGCGGTCATTGACGAGCTTGCTGACGCTGCCGTCAGCCCGGTGATGGATGGTGAGTCCGAGATCCTGGTTGTTGGTCATGCCGAGCGCCGTGTAGTCCGGCGTGACGGCGAGCGCTGCGCCTGCAAACAGGCACGTGAGCGCTAGACAGGCGATCATTCGTCGAAGGGTCATGATACCAGCCTCCCCCAAGGGCCCGGGCGAGCCGGACCCTGCTGAATAATTGAGATATCCCCGCGGAATCTACCACTATCCACAGGGCGACCTCAACGGTCGAATTGGTTGTGGATGAAATCGCGCCCCGCTGAACCGACCGTCCCGCGTGCCGGACCACGCAATCAACCGGTTGCGATACGGTGGGCAGTTGCACCGATCTGGCAAAATGACGGGGGTTTGCGTGATCGCCAACGGCGCCATCGCGGACATCGCGCCTACGTGATGGTTTCGTGATGGAGGTCGCCCGTGCGGAATCAGCCAGTGGCTTTTCGCCACCGCCGGATGTTGGTCAGATGGCCCCGGACGGCGGAGCGTACGAGCAAGTCAACTCCCATCCCCATCCACCGGATACCGCACCCCGCATTGCGCCCTGACGGCGTCCATCGTGCGCATGACGGCCAGGCTCTCCCGGAGCGGCATCACGGCCGACTCGGTGCGCCCGGCGCGGATCAGGTCCATGAACGCCTCGGCCTCGTGCGTGTAGCCGGCGCCGCGGGACGGCAGGTCGATCACCTGTTCGTCGCCGTCGCCCACCCGCACGCCGATGCGCGTCCCGGCCCACCACGGGCAAATGATCCTGATGTGTCCCTTCGTCCCCATGATGTGCGCCTCGCGCGGCGTGTCCACGCGCAGCGAGGCGGCCAGCACCGCCAGTTCGCCGCGCGCATGGCGCAGGATGATGGCGATCTCCTCGTCGACGCCCGTGACGCCCAGATTCGCGGTCGCCTGGATGTCGACCGGGTCGCCGCAGAGCATCGAGGCCAGCGTCAGCGGGTAGATGCCCAGGTCCAGGAGCGACCCGCCTCCCAGTTGTGGCGCGAAAAGGCGACTGTCCGGGTCGAAGGCGGCGCGAAAGCCGAAGTCGGCCGTGACCAGGCGCACCTCGCCGATGTGCCCCTCATCGACCAGCTCGCGCACACGGACGATCGACGGCAAGAACCGCGTCCACACGGCCTCCATCAGGGCCAGTCCGCCGGCGTGCGCGGCGGCGATCATGCGTTCGGCCTGCGCGGCATTGATGGCGAGCGGCTTCTCGCACAGCACGTGCTTGCCGCGCGCGAGGCAGAGCAGCGTGTGCTCCTCGTGCCCCGAGTGCGGCGTGCCGATGTAGACGGCATCGACCAGCGGGTCGGCGGCGAGGGCCTCGTAGCTGCCGTGCGCGTGCGCCGGCGCAATGCCGAAATCGGCGGCGAACGCAGCCGCACGCGCCCCGTCGCGCGAACCGACGGCGACCAGTACGGCGCCTTCCGCTTCACCCAGCGCCGCGGCGAACTTGCGGGAGATGCGGCCCGGGCCGAGGATGCCCCACCTGACGGTCTGCATGGTGTCGTCGCCTTTCGGGCCGTTCACTTCGCGAAAATCATCTTCCGGCAACGCCTTCCGTCGGCCGTCGCGAGCCGCGCGCCACCATAACATACAAACGCCCGCCGCCCCCGGATACCGGAAGCGGCGGGCGCGACAGGCATCAGCCGGTCAGTTGGTGAGCGGCTTCATCGTCAGCGGGTCGCGCAGCGGCAGCCGCGTCGGCTCGCCGCCGGCCAGGCCCTTCAGGCTCACGTCATGCTTCCCGTCGCCGAGCAGCATGTCGTCCACCTTGCCGACGACCAGGTAGGTCATCTTCGCCGGGTCCAGCAACCGCCGGGCCACGCGCTGCACGTCGGCCTTGGTGACCTTCGCGATGCGGTCGCGGTACTCGGCGAAGTAGCGCGGGTCCTTTTGGTAGCGACCCGTCAGCTCCTCCACCGCGAGCGCGCCGGCGATGGAACCGGCCGTCTCGAACTGGTTCGGGAACGTCTCGGTGAACTTGTTCTTGATCGTCTGCAGTTCGTCGTCGCTGACCTGGTTGTCGCGAATCCGGTCGATCTCCGTCAGCGCGACCTGGAGGCCGAACGCCGTCGAACGGACCTTCGTCTGGAAGACCGTGCGCCAGGCGTCGGGCCAGTAGACGCCACCCTCGATGCGCGAGCTGACGGAATACGACAGCCCTTCGTCCGAGCGGATGCGGTTGACCAGGCGCGAACTGAAGCCGCCGCCGCCCAGGATGTCGTTCATCACCAGCGCGGCGTACCAGTCCGGATCGTAACGGTCCAGAGCGCGCAGGCCGAACGACACGCGCGCCTGGTTGACGTCCTTGTCCACGACGAACCAGCCGGGCTTTGCGGCGCCGGGCGCGGCCGGCGGTCCGGGCCGCTCGCCCGGGTTCGGCCAGTTGCCGAACGCCTTCTCCAGCGCGCGCACCATCGTCGCGCGGTCGAAGTCGCCCGAGACGGCCAGCACGAAGTTGCGCGGGCCGACATACTGCTTCACGAAGCCGACCAGGTCGTCGTGCGAGATCGCCTCGATCGACGCCTGCGTCGGGTAGCGGTTGCCCCAGTAGTCGTTGCCGCGCAGCAGGAAGCCCCATTCGCGCGACTCGATCTGCGGCGTGTCGTCGTTGCGCTGCTTCATCTGCTGCACCTGCTGGTCCTTGGCCAGTTGCAGGCGGTCGGCCTGGAAGGCCGGTTCGCGCAGGCACTCGCTCAGCAGCGCCAGCCCCTGGTCCAGGTCCTTGCCGAGCAGGTTCAGCGAGGCGCGCGCCTCGGAACCGGTGATCGGCACGCCCCCGGCGCCCATCATGCCGCCCCCGCGGCCGCCGACCGAAGCATCGAGCGTCGCGCCCAGGGCGTTGACCAGGTCCTCGACCTCGGTCGCCGTGTGCTTCGCCGTGCCGGCGCGGGTCAGCTGCCCGATGGCCAGGCTCGCCAGGCCTTCCTTGCCGGCCGGATCCAGGTCGGGCCCGATGCGCATCAGCACGTGCACGCCGACCAAAGGCAGCGCGCGGTCGGGCACCAGGTAGGCCACCATGCCGTTCTTCAGCGTGACGCGGTAGTCCTTCGCCGCCGGCGGCGTGTAGCTGAGCGGCGGGAACTTCAACTGCTCGGGGCGGGCGGGAACGCCCTGGTCCGCCGCCGTCGCCGGCAGCACCATCGCCAGCGCGATGGCCACCAGCAGCGCCGCCAAGGCAAGGATGCGTCCGGGCCGGGAGGCCGCGGCGCGCGCGAGCATGTTCGTGCGGTTCGTCATTTCGCGTACCTCCTCTACTTCTTCGTGGCCTGGAGTTCGGTCAGGCGCGCCTGCGCCTTCGCTTTCAGGAAATCCATCGCGCCCTTCATCTCGGGCGGCATCTGCGCGGCGCGGGCCTCAAGGCGGCCGATCATCTCCTGCACCTGCGCGGGGTCGGTCATCCCCTTGAGCCGGGTCAGGCTGCCGTTGACCATCTGCTTCGCCTGCGCGGGCAGCGCGGCAAGGGCCGGATCCTCG
Source organism: uncultured bacterium (assembly GCA_903859215.1). GTDB lineage: Bacteria > Krumholzibacteriota > Krumholzibacteriia > LZORAL124-64-63 > LZORAL124-64-63 > CAINDZ01. Next base: position 3,666 of record CAIOLW010000371.1, read on the forward strand.
GGCTCGCCGCCGCCCTTGCGGGTCCACACCGCGACGGCGCGGTTTTCCTTCGTGAAGTACGTCTTCGCGACGCGCTGCACGTCGACCGCCGTCACCTGCTGCACGGCGCGGTCGATGGCGTCGGCA
>CAIOLW010000372.1 GCA_903859215.1 uncultured bacterium
GCCCGGGATTCCTTTGTGTCTGACTGCTGACAGGAACCAGCGCCTGTGGCGCCTATTCCTTCGTCACTGTCGCCTTCTCAATGATCGCCGCGTACTTGTACCCGGCGCCGAAGTCCTTGTCGATCGCCAACGTCCCCTCCGCCAGCACGACATCGCCCACCGCGACGATCGCGCTGGTGGTGATCGTCAGGTCGACCGTCGCGCCCTCGCCCGTGCCGTCCTGGATGTGCATCCAGTTCGTGCCCATGATGTTCGGCGTGAACTTGACGACGCGGCCGCGCACCTTGACGGCCTGGCCCTTCAGCTGGGCGCCCTTGCTGTAGACTTCGCCGACCTGGTAGCCGCCCGCGGCCTTCTTGATGCCGGACACGTGCTGGTCATCGAGCACCAGCTTGGTGCCGCTGGCCGGGCCGCCGTTGACGCCGCCGCCCATCTCGTTGGCGCCGGCAGGAGGCGTGTTGCCGGCCGGGGGCATGCTGCCGCCCATGCCGGCGGGCATGCCGCCCTGGGGAGCCGCGCCGCCCTGGGGCTCGCTGCCGGCCTTCCAGATGGCCGTCGTGAAGTAGATCTCCGGGAACACGCGGTCGAGCGTGGCGCTGCGGAAATCGGACATCATCTGGCCCTGAGGGATCGTGACCTTGTCGCCGACCTTGATCTCGACCTGCGTCGAGGCGCACCAGATCTTCTGCGCGCCGGTGTCCAGCAGGACGTAGGTGTAGCCGCCCGAGTTCATCGTCTCGGCGACGGTGCCCTGCCAGGTGCCGGGCATGGCGGCGGGCTGCGCAGCCTGCTGCGCCGCGGCGGCGGGCGGGTTGTTGGCGTTGGCCTGGGCGTTGCCGCCCACCTTGTCGCCGCAACCGGTCACGGCGACGGCCAGCACGAATACGAACAACGGTGACATGAAGGGCAGCTTCTTCACGGGAATCTCCTCGGTTCGGAGCAAACGCAGGCCGCGTGGGAAAACCTGGTGTCGGGCAGGGCCGCGGACAGCCCGCAAAATAAGCCGCCGACCCCGCCGGGGCAACCGGCCGGCTGTCGGGGCTGGCACATGGCCCCGGGGCGCCCTCAGGCCGGGCGGCCCAAACGCTTGAACATCTCCAACTTGTAGGCCTCGACCCCCGGCTGATCGAAGGGATTCAAGCCCAGGAGCAGCCCCCCGATGCCCACGGCCTTCTCGAACATGTACAGCAGGGCGCCCACCGTCCGGGGGGTGACCGCGTCCACGCTGAGGGCCTGGCAGGGCACCCCGCCCTGGATATGGGCCTGGCGGGTGGCTTCGAAGGCGATCCAGTTGATCTCGTCGAACGAGCGGCCGGCCAGGTAGCCCAGGCCGTCGGCGTCGGCGCCCGGGTCGGACGGGACGAGCAGGCCGGGCACGGTGTGCCGGGCGCACAGGAAGGTCTCCTGGAGGCAGCGACGGCCGTCCTGCAGGTACTGGCCCAGGCTGTGCAGGTCGGTCGTGAAGACGGTCGAGGCCGGGAAGATGCCCTGGCCCTGCTTGCCCTCGCTCTCGCCGAACAGCTGCTTCCACCACTCCTGCAGGTTGTGCAGGCCGCTGTGGAACGAGCTCATCACCTCGGTGGTGAAGCCCTGCGTGTAGAGCTGGTAGCGCACCGCCGCGTAGAGATGGGCGGGGTTGTCGCGCAGGCCCTCGCCCGCGCAGGCTTCCTGCATCGCGCGCGCGCCGGCGGCCAGCGCCCTGATGTCGATGCCGGCGATCGCCAGCGGCACCAGGCCCACCGGCGTCAGCACCGAGAAGCGCCCGCCGATGTCGTCGGGCACGATGAACGTCTCCCAGCCCTCGGTCGTGGCCAGCTGGCGCAGCGCGCCGCGACTGGCATCCGTCACCGCGGTGATGCGCGCGGCGGCGCCCTTGTCGCCGTAGCGACGGCGCAGCTCCTGGCGCAGCACGCGGAAAGCAATAGCCGGCTCGACGGTGGTGCCGGACTTCGAGATCACGCAGACGCGGAAATCCTTGTCGGCGATGCCCGCCAGCACGCGGTCCAGGCCGGCGGCGCACAGGCCGGTGCCGGCGAACAGCAGGGGCACGCCGTCGCCGGGCGCGGGCGGCAACGCGTCGAGCACCGCGCGCGCGCCCAGGTACGAGCCGCCGATGCCCACCACGACGCAGGCCTCGGCGTCGGCCCGCGCCCTCGCGGCGGCGCCCTCGCAGGCGGCCAGGGCCGCCTCGTCCAGGCGCGAGGGCAGGTCCAGCCAGCCCAGGAACTCGTGGCCGGCGCAGGTGCCGGCGGCCAGGCCGCGCGCGGCCTCGGCCACCCGTGGCGCCAGCGCATCCAGCTGTGCGGCTTCGAGGAACGGTTCGGTCCCGGCGAGATCCAGCCTGACTCCGGCGGCTTCCAGCATGCGCGTGTCCTTCCCAGGGCGAGCGGGCGTTTGTCCGGGCGGGGCGATCCGCCTCCTTGCGCCGGGCGCAGGGGCTGGTACATTCTGGACCAGCCTTCCCTGCGGCGGCAGCGCCCACAATACAGCCGCCCGGCGCGGAATCAAGCGGGAGAACCATGCCCTTCACGACGCCCGTCATCGCCTGCACCTATTCCGAGATCGCCCTGAAGGGTCGCAACCGGAAGATGTTCCTGCGCAAGCTCGTGAACAACATGCAGGCGGCGCTGCGCGGCATGAGCGGCGTGACGATCCATCATGTCGAAAGCCGGCTGCTGGTGCGGCTGGGCAGCGAGACGCAGGCCGACGAGGCCGCCTCGCGCCTGCACCGCGTGTTCGGGCTGCAGTGGGTGGCGCCGGCCATCGAGATCCCGCGCACGCTGCTCGACGCCGAACTGGCCGAGGACAAGGCCGCCGGTCGCCAGCCGCGCCTGACCGACCTTTGCGAGGCCGCCTGCCGGCTGACGCAGGAGGGCGCCGGAGGCGCGCGCCACTTCCGCATCAACGCGCGTCGCAGCGATCATTCGTTCGGGCTGAACAGCCTGGAAATCGGCATGCTCGTCGGCGCCGCCGTGCACCACCGTTACAACCTTCCGGGGCGCATGGTCGATCCCGACTTCGCCGTCGACGTGCTGGTGCTGCGCGCGAGCGTGCTGGTGTTCGCCGCGAAGGAGCAGTCGTTCGGCGGCCTGCCCGCGTGTTCGAGCGGCCGCACGATGGTGCTGCTGTCGGGCGGCATCGACTCGCCGGTCGCCGCGTGGATGATGATGCGCCGCGGCAGCCGCGCCGACTTCGTGCACTTCTACAGCGGGCGCAACGTCGAAGAGGCCGACACCACGAAGATCGAGAAGCTGGTGCAGTTGCTCGCGGGCTGGTCGCCCGTGACCCTGCGCCTGCACCTGGTGCCGGTGGTGCCGTACGAGACGCGCGCGATCGGGACCATCGAGGACCGCTACGACATGGTGATGTTCCGGCGTTTCATGGTGCGCACGGCGGTGCGGCTGGCCCGCCGCAACAAGTGCCTGGCCCTGGTCACCGGCGACAGCCTGGGTCAGGTGGCCAGCCAGACCCTGCACAACCTGGCGGCCATCAGCCCGGACGTCAGCCTGCCCATCCTGCGGCCCCTGGTGGGCCTGGACAAGCACGAGATCACCGCCTGGTCCCGCCGGACGGGCCTGTTCGACACGTCGATCCTGCCCTACCGGGACTGCTGCTCCATCCGCTCCCCCCGCCCCATCCTCAACGCCCGGGGCCTCGACCTGCTCAAGCTCTCCGAGGCCATGGGCCTGGAGGACGCCGTCAGGGAGGCCGCCGACGCGTCCGTCCGCCGGGACTTCCCGCCGGTTACCAAGGCATAGAAAAAATCCTTAATAGTCGGCGCCGCAATCCGATGACAACGGTGGGCCGGAGCGGGCAATTGCCCGGTCGGGCGTGGCTTCCGCATAGGCACGCCCACGGTCGGTCAGGGGATCCCTGAAGACAAGCAGGAGGCTTGCACGATGAAGATTCTGGTGGTGGACGATTCCCGCGCCATGCGGCGCATCGTCTCGCGCACGATCCGCCAGGCGGGTTTCGAAGGCCATGAGATCGTCGAGGCCGAGAACGGCCGCGAGGCGCTCGAGGTCGTCAAGGCGCAGAAGCCGGACCTGATCCTGTCGGACTGGCACATGCCGGAGATGACGGGCATCGAGTTCCTGACGGCGCTGAACGCCGGCGGCTTCGAGATCCCGTTCGGCTTCGTGACGTCCGAGAGCACGCAGGAGATGGTCGACCTCGCCACCGAGGGCGGCGCGATGTTCCTGCTGGCCAAGCCGTTCACGGCCGAGGACATGGCGCAGGTCCTGGGGGCGTTCGTCCAGTGACTACAGCCGCCTCACGCATCCGGCGGATCGAGGATCCGACCGACCTGATGTCGAAGCTCCATGCGCTGCAGGAGGCCGTCGCTGCGATGCAGCAGACGTTCCTGGTGCAGTTCCAGATGGAGCTCGAGCTGGTCGGCATGCCGGGAGCCCCGGATCCCGATCTGATCGATGTCGGCAGCACCCTGGCGGTGGCCAACGACTCGGTGAACTACCAGTTCGCCTGCGGTTTCCCGCTGACGACGGCGGCCAAACTCACGCGCATCCTCTTCGCCCTCGAGGACGACGAGGAACCGACGCTCGAGGACATGGGCGACGGTCTGCGCGAGATCCCGAACGTGGCGGCGGGCGTGTGGAAAGCCATGCGCGAGCGCGCCGCCGGCGAACGCTACCAGCTGGGACTGCCGATCTTCCTGAAGGGCAACAGCTGGGTCCGCTACTTCCCTCGAAATGTGAACGCCATCGGCCAGACACTGCGGGCGCCCGACGGATCGCTCATGCAGATGGTCCTGATCTGGCAGTACGGCCAAAAAGCTGGAGGCAATCAGCTCATGTCCACCCATAGCGTCGACGGAGCCGTGGCCACGCGGCATGCAGTGCCCATGCAGGTCCTGAAGGAAGCGGTCAAGGCCGTGGTCGACACCTGCGCCATCCAGATGAACCTGGCGCTCGAGGTCGACCCCAGCCCGTCCGACCCGCGCGACGCCGATGTCGAGTACGGCAGCAGCATCGCGCTGACGTCCGAGACCGGCGGCTGGCAGTTGGCGGTCATGGGCAGCCGTCGCAGCTGCGAGATGCTGACGCGCAACCTCTTCGCCATGGAGGACGACGAGAATCCTGCGATGGCGGACATGGCCGACGCCCTCGGCGAGATCGCCAACGTGGCGGCCGGCGTGCTGAAGGCCAGCCGCGCCGCGGCCGGCCAGGCCGTGCAACTGGGCCTGCCGCTGTTCATGGAGGGTCGTGGCTGTTTCGAGTTCTTCGCCGCCGGAATCCAGGGCATGGCGCAGACCGTGCATGGCGATGACGGCCTGTCGGCCCATGTCATCCTGATCTGGCAGGAAGGGTGAGCGACGTGTCGCTGGCATTTCCCAAGCAGGGGGAGATCTTCGAGCTGATCGAGATGCTGATCGGCGAGAAGCCCCTGTTCAAGAAGGGCCCGGCCTGGGACCTGAAGAACCCGTCCGATGGGTGCTATATCACGTTCCTGCAGGGCAAGGACTACGAGGTGGAGGGCGCGGTCATCACCGACCTGGCGGCCACGCTGTACATCGGCGGCAAGCTGATCATGCTGCAACCGGCCGCCCTGCAGAACCAGTTCTACTCCGGGGAAGCCGAGGAATCGGTGGTCGAGGCCGTGACCGAGGTCATCAACAACCTGCGCACGCTGTTCAACGCCATCGAGCTGAACCCGCACGTCGCGCCGACGAAGTCGTTCCTCTACCAGGTGCCCGCCGAGGACGACTTCGTGGCCTGGATCCTCAAGCCGGGCAAGCGCGTCGACTACACGGGCAAGACCCCGTGGGGCGACGGCACCATCACGCTGATCGCGCCCTGAGGGCCGGCTGCCTTCCGTTGATCCGTCCGCTGCGCCCGGTCCACGGCCGGGCGCCTGCGTTCGGGGCCTGGTCGCGGCCGCGGTCGATCGCGGCTATCTTGCGACGGACCCGGCCCGCGGCATGTCGCCGCCCGCCGCCGACCGCGGAGTGTCACCGATGTCCTTCCAGTTCGTCGTCCTGGGCCTGACCGTGGCGCTGGTGCTGGTGCTCGGCATCCTGGCCGTCGTCAGTTCGACGTCAGGGGGTGTCGACTGGCTGCTGGCGCGCTGGAGCGGGGAAAAGAAGGCTCCCGGCGCCACTGACGCCGGGAGCGAAGAGGATCATCGCCGCGAGTGACGGCTCAGGCGCGCACGGCCTCGCAGGCGCGGCAGATGCGCTCGGGAATGCGTTCGAGCGGCGCCACGGTCGCGACCGCGCCCACGATCGCCGCCTCGCGGGGCATGCCGTAGACGATGCACGAGGCCTCGTCCTGGCCGATCGTGTCGGCGCCGGCCTGGCGCATCTGCAGCAGGCCCTGGGCGCCGTCGGCGCCCATGCCCGTCAGGATCACGCCCACCGCATCGCCCTTGAATGTCTCGGCCACCGAGCGGAACAACACGTCGACCGACGGCTTGTGGCCGCTCACCTTCGGGCCATCCCGCAACTCGACCCGGAAGTTCGCGCCGCTGCGGCGCACCAGCAGGTGCTGGTCGCCGGGCGCGATCAAGGCCACGCCGGGCGTCAGCAGTTCGCCGTGCACAGCCTCCCGCACCGTCATCGCCGACAGGCGGTTCAGCCGCTCGGCCAGCTGGCGCGTGAACACCGGCGGCATGTGCTGGACGACCACCATGGGCGGCATGTTGGCGGGCAGGCGCTCGAAGATGCGCGCCAGCGCTTCGGTGCCGCCCGTGCTGGCGCCGATGGCCAGCACGCGCTGGGCCGGGGACCGCAGCGGCGCCAGGGGCCCGCTCGGGGGCGCCACCGGCGCCCGGCCGGCGACCGGCGGGGCCGGCCGCTGCGCCACGCGCGCACGGGCTGCGGCCCGCACCTTCCCCACCATCTCGATCATGAAGGTCTGGCGGCGATCCTCGGTGACGTTCTTGCCGACCACTTCGACCGCGCCGAGCGCCAGGGCCTCCAGGGCCTTGTTGCTGCCCTCCTGCGTGAGGGTCGAGCAGATGACCACCGGCAGCGGGAAGTGCTTCATCAGCTTGCCCAGAAACGTCAGGCCGTCCATGCGCGGCATCTCGATGTCGAGCGTGACCACGTCGGGCGGGTCCTTGACGATCATGTCGCGGGCCACGTAGGGGTCCGGCGCGATGCCGATGACCTCGATCCCCTCCGCCGCCTGCAGACCGCGCTTGATGATGGCGCACACCGTCGGCGAATCGTCGACGATCAGCACTCGGATGTTCTTCACGTTGCTACTCCGTGACGAGGCCCAACAACACAAGGTTCTCTTCGAGCAGGAAGCCCAGCCAGTCGCTGTCTTCCACGGCCTGCGCCAGGAACGCCGGCGTGGCCGGGCCGATGACCGGCGATCCCAGGCCGAAATCGGCGCTCTTGCCGGCGATCGCCATGATCACGTGCCCGCAGATCACGTTGAGCATCTCACCCAGCGAGTCGGGGGCCATGGAACTGGCTTCCATCTCCTCGGGCTCGAGACCCAGGATGTTCGCCGCGATCTCGGCCACGCAGTCGGACGGCACCGCCAGGGACAGCGTTCCGTTCACGTCGCCCGTGAACGCCATCTGCGCCAGGATGTAGTCGCAATCGACATCGAGGATGTCGCCCTTGTCGGCCGCCTCTCCGAACATGAATGTCAGCTGCTCGACGACCTGCAGGAACGTCGCGCTGACGGATGTCACAACCTGCTCACGCATGCTTCGCCACCCCCATGACGCTGTCGACAACCTCGCGGATGCGCTCCGGCGTGAACGGCTTCTGGATGTAGTCGCGCACGCCCATGTCGCGCAGCCGCTGGATGCGCGGTTCGCTGCCCGCCGAGGAAACGATCACCACGGGGATCGTGTTGATCATGCCGTTCTCGCCCATCTTCGCCACCAGCGTCTCGCCATCCATGATGGGCATGCTGATGTCACAAAGGACGAGGTCGATCCACTCGGCCTCCAGGATATCGAGCGCCTCCTGGCCGTTGGAGGCCTGGTACAGGAGGTTGATGTCGACGCCGGCCAGATGCAGGGCCTTCGAGATCACGGACCTGACGGTGACCGAGTCGTCAACGAGAAGAATGTTGAACGCCATTGCCCTCACCTTCCCTGACTGTACTGAACATGGAATCGAGTTCGTTGACCGCGATCATCACCTGGGCGCCCACCTTTTCGGCGATGCCCACGCCCAGCCCAAGGCGCTCGCTGGCGCTCTTGTCCAGGCGGTAGCTGAGACCGTCGATACCGCCGCCGAAGCCGAAATCGAGGCACAGGATGTCCGAGACGTGCACGAGGTCGGCCAGCTCGCGCTGGTTCTCGGGCGCCAGCGACGGCTGGTGGTGCCAGCGCACGGCCTCGGCCACGTGGTCGGGCAGGTTCCACGCCCGCAACAACGCGGCCGCCACCTCGGCGTGATCGATGCCCAGGACCATCTGCTCGGCTTCGTTGAACGAGAGCTGGTCCGAAAGCATGACTTCCTTGATGGGGGCGTCGTCGATGTCGACGAACGTCCCGAGCACGATCTTGCCCATGTCGTGCAGCAGGCCGGCGGTAAACGCCTCGCCGCCGCACGTCAGTTGGAGCTCGGCCGCGACCAGTTCGGCGCAGATGGCCGTCGAGATCGAGTGCCGCCACAGGCCCTCTGAATCCATGTCGTAGCCCTTGATGGGCTTGCGCACCAGCGGCGCCACCGACATGCACAGGACCATCTGGAAGATGCGGTTCGTGCCCAGCCTGACAATGGCTTCCTTCACGGTGCTGATCGACTTGGACCAGCCGAAGTAGGCCGAGTTGGACAACTGCAGCACATTCGCCGTCAGGCCGGGATCGTATTCGATCATCCGCGCCAGGGTGTCGAAGTTGACGTCCGGCTCGTTGAGGTGCTGCCTCAACTTGATCACTACCGAAGGCAACGACGGTACGGTCTCGATCCGGGCCAGGATGTTTTCGCGGTCGCTCACAGTTCCACCTCCTGTCCCTCGGACTTGACCGTCGTGCGCCCATCGGCCATGTGCAGGTAGAGCGTGCGCGCCTTGCTGCCGCCCACGTCCTCCTTGGCGATGAGGATGTTGTTCTTCCACAGGAACTTGCGCAGGATCGTGTAGTTGCGCTGCCCGATGCGGAAGGTTTCCTCGCGGCCCAGCGGCGAGCCGGCGCCCGCCACCTTGGCGATCAGGTTCTGGCGCTTGGCCCCGGCCTGGTACATGTCGGTCAACATCGCGGCGACGCCGGTGTCGACGAACATGTACGGTTTCAGCCTCGCCTTCTCCGGATCGATCTTCGACATCGGCAACATGCAGTGGATCATGGCGCCGATGCCCGCCAACGGGTCGAACAGCGTCAATCCGACACACGAGCCCAGCGAATAGGTGACCAGTACATCCTCGCGGTTGCAGGTCATCTTCATGTCGCTGATGTCGACGCAGATGCTCCGCTTGGCGCGAAGGACCTGGCCTGGTCTGTCCATGACTAGCGTCAAGATCTCTCCCCGTCCTTGAGTCGTTCGTAGATCGACGGCCGGATCACGCGGAAGCTCTCGGACATGCCGATCAGCGTTTCCGCGTGGCCCACGAGCAGGAACCCGCCCGGCTTCAGGAGGCGCGCGAACTCGAGGACCATGCGTTCGCGCTGCGGGCGATCGAAATAGATCATGGCGTTGCGGCAGAAAATCACGTCGAAGGCGCCCCTGATCGGGTACGGTATCGCCTTGAAGTTCAGGCGCCGGAACATCACCAGGGAGCGCAGGTCCGGGTTCACTTCGTACAGGGACTCCCCGTCGACGGTGACGCGCTGGAAGCACACCCGGCGCCGCGCCTCGGGCACCGTCGAGAGCCGCGTCTCGGGGTAGCGCCCGGCCTGGGCCTCGGCCAGCACCCGCGTGCTGATGTCCGTGGCCAGGATCTTCGTGTCGCAGCGCCGGCCGCGCAGCGCCGCGTCCAGGGTCATCGCGATGGAGTACGGCTCCTCGCCCGTCGAGCATGCCGCCGACCAGATCCGCAGGCGGTTGACACCAGCCTTGGTCCAGTGGTCGACGACCTTGCCCAGGAACGTGAAGTGCTCGTCCTCGCGGAAGAAGTGCGTGACGTTGGTCGAAACGGCGTCGATCAGCTGGACGAGTTCCTCGCCCGACCGGTCGTGCCGCAGAAGCTCCAGGTACTCGCGATAGGAGGACATGCCCAGGGCGCGCAGACGGAGGGACACGCGCGCCTCGACAAGCGCCTGCTTGTTGTCCTGCAGGACGATGCCGGTCTGGGCGAACAGCAGCTTCTGGTATGCCGCCAGCTCGCCGGCGGTCATGCCGTCGGCCGCCGGGCCCTCCAGAAGAGCCGTGTCTTTCCTGCCCACCTTCACGATCGCCTTCGCCTTTCCCTGCGAGTCGACGTCCCCCGGTTCCTCGACAGGCGCCTAGCCGGCCGCCTGCAGGACGGCTTCCATCTCGGTGCCGTTCATCACGCGGTCGATATCCAGCAGGATGACGACCTTGTTCTCGAGCTTGCCCATGCCCGTGATGAAATCGGCCTCTTCCATGCCGCCGCCGAAGCTCGGGGGCGGCTCGATCTGGCCGTCGCCGATGTTCAGCACCTCGGAGACCTCGTCGACGATGATGCCCATCGTGATCTCGCGATCGACGTAGCGCACCTGGACGACGATGATGCAGGTCTTCTCGGTGTCGGGCACCGACGCCATCTTGAACTTCTTGCGGAGGCTCACGATGGGGATCACGCGCCCGCGCAGGTTGATGACGCCGCGCACGTAGTCCGGGGTCCTCGGCACGCGGGTGATGCCCATCATGCCGTTGATCTCCTGGACCTTCAGGATCTCCAGCCCGTACTCCTCGTCACCGAGGATGAACGAGAGGAACTTCCCGGCCTGGGCTGTCCTGTTGATGGTCGATTCCGTTGCCATTTCCTACCTCCGTCGCGGGGCTGTGCCCCCGTTTAGCCGGGCTGCGCCCGGCCCGTTCCCTAGACCGTAAGTGAGCGCGGCAGGCCGTCGCTGTCGCCGGCGCCGTCAACGTCGTCGAAGGCCGGAAGCGTGCCGGCCGTGCTGATGTCGTGGTCAAGCGATGCGGCGGCCGTGGCGCGGCTCGCCAGGCAGTGCGTCGTCGTGTCGACCTGATGCGCAACGCGAACGATGCCGGCGATGTCGAGGATCAGCGCGACATTGCCGTTGCTCATGATGGCGCCGCCGGCCACGCCGTCGGTGCCCTGCATCGTCTCGCCCAGGCTCTTGATCACGATCGACTGCTGCCCCAGCAGTTCGTCCGCCATCAGGCCTACCTTGCGGCCCTCATCCTCGACGATGACGACCATCGCGTCCTCGGGGCGCGTCTTGGCGGCGTCGACGTCGAACAGGCTGGCCAGGCGGAACAGCGGCAGGTGGCTGCCCTCGAACGCCAGCATCTCGCCGCGGTCGAACACGTGCGTGATCTCGCGGGACTGCGGCCGGATCAGGCGCACTACCGACAGGGTCGGGATGATGTAGTGCTCCTCGCCGACGCGGATGACCATGCCCTCGATGATGGCCAGGGTCAGCGGCAGCTTGATGCTGAACGTCGAGCCCTTGCCGGGCGCCGAGGTGATGTCGACGGTGCCGCGCAGCTCTTCGATGTTCCGGCGCACGACGTCCATGCCGACGCCGCGGCCGGAGATATCGGTGACCTGCTTGGCGGTCGAGAATCCCGGCTCGAAGATGAGCATGAAGAGGTCGCGGTCGCTCGGGTTGTCGCCCTCGCGCAGCATCCCGCGGCTGATGGCCTTGGCGAGGATCGCCTCGCGATCGAGGCCCTTGCCGTCGTCCTCGATCTCGATGCAGATGTTCCCGCCCTTGTGGAAGGCGCGCAGTTCGATGCGGCCCTGCTCGGGCTTGCCCAGCTTGACACGGTCGGCCACGTTCGCCTCGATGCCGTGGTCGACCGCGTTGCGGACCATGTGCACAAGCGGGTCGCCGATCTTGTCGACCACGTTCTTGTCCAGCTCGGTGTCCTCGCCGCTGACGATGAACTCGACGTCGCGGTCCTGCTTCTTCGACAGGTCGCGCACCAGGCGGGCCATCTTCTGGAAGACGGGGCGCACCGGCACCATCCGCAGCGACATCCCGATCTCCTGCAGCTCACGGCAGATCTTGTCGAGATGGTCGAGGTCCTTGGCCAGCTTGACCGACATGCCGGCCTTCTTCATCTCGGGCGACTGGCTGACCATCGACTCGGCGATGACCAGCTCGCCGATCGTCTCGATCAGGTGATCCAGGCGCTCGGCATCGACGCGCATCGCTTCGCGCATCTTGGCCGGGGCGTTTCCGGCGCGCTTCTCGCCCTCGTCGGCCGGCGCCGCGGGCGCAGACGCGACCGGTGCCGGCGCCGCCTTTGCCACGGGCGCGGCCGCGGCCGGCTTCTTCATGTTGCTCAGGGGAATGAACCCGGCGCCCGCCTTCTTCGGCGTCGCGGGCGCGGCCGCGGACGGCTGCGACGTTGTCTCGACCGTCACCGCCGGGAGGGTTGCAGGCGCCATGGCGGCCGGGCGCTTCTGGTCGGTCGCCGCCACCAGGCGCGTCATCAGGCTCGGCAGGCGGTCCTCCTCGGTCAGGCGGCCGTCGCCGCCCAGGGCGGTGGCGATGGCCTCGACCAGGCGCTTCATCATGTCCACCGACTCGAAGACCAGGTCCATGTTGTTGCCGACCAGGTCCAACTCGGCACGGCGGGCCATATCCAGCAGGTTCTCCGCCTTGTGGGCGAGGTCCTTGATGTGCTCCAGTTCGATGAAGCCGGCCAGGCCCTTGATCGTGTGGAACGCGCGGAACACGGCGTTCAGCGCTTCGGTCTGGTGCGGATCCTTCTCGATGGCGAGCAGGTGGCCTTCGGAAGCGTCGAGATGCTCGACGGCCTCGGCCACGAAGTCGTGCACCAGGTCCGTATCGCTGTCGAGCACGTTGTGCCCGGCGTAGGTGACCACCTCGTACGTCACGGGCGGCTCGGGCTCGAGCTCGACGACCGGCTTGGTGGCCGGCTGTACCGGTGCCGGCGCGGCCGGCGCCACGGACTGCTCGGTTTGCTCGGTCTTCCCGGTCTTCACGGCCTTCACTGGCTTGTCGTGCAGGCGCGCCATGATCGTCGCCACGGGCGCGGGCTCGCCGCCACCGCCGGCGTACTGGCGCACGACGGTCATCAGCCAGTCCTTCACCTCGAGCAGGCGCTCGACGCAGTCGACCAGCGGCTCGTTCTGCATCATGTCCTCGGTGGCATGGCAGAGGTCGGCGACGTGCCCGATGCCGAGCAGCGAGGACTCGCCCTTGAGCGTGTGGAAGAAGCGGAGCAGGTAGGTAAGGTCGCCGGTGGAGGAGCCGTCCTCGATGTTCAGCAGCTCCTTCTCCACCTCCTCGAGCGTGTCGGTCTGCCGCGCCAGGAACTCGCTCATGATCGACTCGTCGACCATGCTGAGCACGTCGTTCGCCGACGGCGTGTTCGTGACCACGATCGACTCGACCGCCTCGGTGATCGCCTCGGCGTCGGCGAATGACGGCACGCCGCCCGCCTCGTCGGCCACCGGCTCGCCGCTCAGTTCGTTCGGGACGCCGGCATCCTCGAGTCGGCACTCCTGGTCCAGGCTCGCGCGCAGCGCATCGAGCCCGGCGGTCAGCACCTGGATGCCCTGGACCGGGTTGCCCATCCCCGCGGCCAGGCCGGCGGCGAGGTTGGCGGCGTTCACGCTGATTGCGGCTTCCGTCTCACGCCCGGACTCGCCCAACTGGGTTGCCAGTTCGTTGAGATCCTTGGCGACCGCCGCGAAGCCCTCGGGCTTTTCGCGATCGATGAAGACGACGCTCTCGGCAACCTGATCGAGAAGTTCCAGCACCGTGGAGTTGCTCATGTGGCACGCACCCTCAGTGTCATAAGCCTGGGACACACTTGCCGCCCTGGCGGCAGATTTTTGATCGCCTGCGGTCAGGACAAGGATCAGTGGTCGTCGACGACGGCCACCGGCAGGCCCTCGCACGCCCCTGGGGCGGCGCGGCCAACCGGTTGTGATCCTTGCCCCTGCCGGGCCCCCCGGTGCCCCGTTCGCGATCTCCTCGTGAGTTTTCGCCCCACTTCGGGAGATCTTTAGGTCTTTCAGGAAACAATCGGGCACGACGAGGAAGGCAACATGCGTGCCATCAACGGGCTGGGCTCAAATGGGGTATTGGCGCGCTCCGGAGGGCGGGAACAGGCCCCGGAAGGCTTAGGGTTCGCCGCCGAAAACCCGGCGGGCACCTCGGTAGGCCCGGTTCCACCAGGCGTCGTCCAGGTTGTCGACCCGGACGGGTTCCTGGCGCCGGGGAGCGTGGACGAACCTGTTGTTGCCCAAGAAGATACCAACGTGGTCGAAGGCGCTGCGGACAGAGAAGAAGACGAGGTCGCCGGGCTTGAGCTGGGAGCGGTCGACGTGCATGCCCACCGACGCCTGCTCCATGCTCACCCGCGGCAGGGCGATCCCGAGCTGGCGGTACACGTAGGCGGCCAGGCCGCTGCAATCGAACCGTTCGGGGCCGATGGCGCCCCAGCCGTAGGGCTTGCCCACCTGGGTGCGGGCCAGGGCCGCGATGCGGGCGCCTCCGGCGGCGTCAAACGACAGCAGTTGGGCATCTTCGGGGAAGTCGGCAGGGCCCTGCGGGACGTCCCAGACCCACTCGGTGCTGTCCGGCTCGGCCAAGGCCCCGGCGGAAGCGTCAGCGCCGGGTTCCTGGCCCCCCGCAGGCTCTGCGGGGCGCGGGCGGGGCGCGGCGCGGCCGCCGGCCGTGGCCAGGCCGGGGCGGGTCAGGGCCGACGGCAGGGCCGGGACCGGGGCCTGGCGAATGACGCGTTTGGGGGCGCAGGCGGGCAGGGCGACGCCCAGGAGCATCGCCAACAACATCCAACCTGCGGTGCGCCAACGACCCTGCATCGTCCCCGTTGTGCCGCTGAAATTGTGTCGGCGGTCCGAACGGGCCTTCAGGACCCGGGAATTTCGACACGTGGTTTACTTGTTTGATTTTTAGTACTGCAAACGGCGGGCCCAGGCCGCCGGACACAATAATCGCGGCACGTCTTGGAGGACGCCCGAGACAGTGCTAGTTTAGCCGGACCATGAAATCACACAAGCCGGAACCACAACACCGCCGTCCTTCGAAAGATCCCGCCCGCGGCAAGGCCGGGGCGTCGAAGAGCGGTCCGCCGCGGCGCGGCGCACCCAAGGGTGGCGCACCAAAGAGCGGCGCACCAAAGAGTGGTGCACCCAAGGGTGGCGCACCCAAGAGTGGCGCCCCCAGGGGTGCCGCACCGAAGGGCGGCCCGGCGAAGGCCGGCGCACGCAAGCCCGCCGCGCCCGTACCCGCTCCGGTTCCGGTCGAGCCCGTCATCGTCGAACTGCGCATCGAGAAGCTCGTGACCGGCGGCGAGGGGCTCGCGCGCGACGACCAGGGCGCCTGCTTCGTGCCGCGCACCGCGCCGGGCGACCTCGTGCGCGCGGCGGTCGTCGAGAGCCGCGCCGGCTACCGGCGCGCCGAGCTGCGCGAGGTGCTCGAGCCGGGCCCCGACCGTCGTGTCGCGCCGTGCTCTCATTTCGAACACTGCGGCGGCTGCGACCTGCAGCACATGGGCGACGAGGCGCAGCGCGCCGCCAAGCTCGCCATCGTCATCGAATGTTTCCAGCGGCAGGGCAAGCTCGACGTCAGCGAACTGATGGGACCGATGATCTGCGGCGACCCGTTCACCTGGCGCACGGCGCTGCGGCTGCACGCGCACCCGACCGGCTGCTACGGCCTGCACCAGCGCGGCACGCACGAAGTCGTGCGCATGGAAGAGTGCCCGGTGATGGCGGCGCCGTTCACCGAGATCATCCTGCCCTGGGTGCGCTTCCTGCCGCCGGTGGACCAGGTCGTCGTGCGGCTGGACGGGCGCGGCGGCTGGCTGTTGTCGTTGTTCGGCGTGCCCGCGCGGCTGAAGATGCTCAAGAAGATCGTCGGCGCCCTCGAGCCCGGCGACGCGCCGGCGCCCGGGCTCAAGGGCCTGCTGTTCAACAACCGGCCGGTGTGGGGTCGCGACTACCTGGTGCACAAGGTGGCAGGCCATGCGTACCGCGTGGGCGCCGGGGCGTTCTTCCAGAACAACCAGCATGTCGCCGAGGCGGCGGTCGCCACGGTGCGCGGCTGGCTGGACGAACTGGTGCCGGAGGGCACGCGGCAGCCGCACCTGCTGGACCTGTACGGCGGCGTCGGCCTGTTCACGCTGGCGCTGGCCGATCGCTTCGAGCGCGTGACGCTGGTCGAACTCGACCCGGGCGCCTGCCGCGACGCCGAGAACAACATCGCCCGCGACGAGGGCGCCAAGGGTCGCACCACTGTTTGCCAGGGCGACCTGGCCGAAGTGCTGCGGCAAACCGGCCTGCTTCCGGACGACGATGCGTGGCGCCGCGCGATCTGCGTCGTGGATCCCCCGCGCGCCGGCCTGGGTCGCGACGGCACGGCGGCCCTGCTGGCCCGGCGCCCTGCGCACATCTTCTACATGAGCTGCGATCCCTCCACGCAGGCCCGCGACGCCGGCGCCCTGGTGGCCGCCGGGTACCAGCCCCGCGCGCTGCGCGTGCTGGACATGTTCCCGCAGACGTCGCACATCGAATCCCTGATGTGGCTGGCGGATTCCCCGGCATGACCGCCGCTTCCCTGCCGCGACTGGACAACGTGGTGGTGCTGCTGAGCCGGCCCACCGAGCCGATGAACATCGGCGCCGCCTGCCGCGCGATGAAGACGATGGGCCTGCAGCACCTGCGGCTCATCTCCCCGCTGAACCCGAAGGGGCGCAGCGCGCGGGCGCTGGCCCACGGGGCCGAGGACATCCTGGACAACGCGGTGATCGTCGACGACCTGATGGAGGCCGTCGGCGACGCGCTGGTGGTCACCGGCACCACGGCGCGCGAGCGGCAGCTGCGCAAGCGCGCCCTGCTGACGCCGGGCGAACTGGCCGACCGCATCGCCGGCCACGCCGCCGAGGGCCGCGTCATCATCATGTTCGGGACCGAGCGCACCGGCATGACGAACGACGAGACCGACCTCTGCCGCTACCTCTCGACCGTCGACACCGCGCCCGAACAGCCTTCGCTGAACCTGGCGCAGGCCGTGATGCTGTATGCGTGGGAGATCCGCCAGGCGATGCAGCGCGCCGGGGCGCCCGATGCGCTGGGCGCGCGGGGGCGCGGGCTGGCGCCGCGCGGGCATGGGCTCGGCGCGAAGGTGAACCACCCGCACCGCGGCACGCGGCTGCCGACCCAGCACGAACTCGACCATATGTACGCCCACCTGGCCCACGCCATGGCCGTCATCGGCTACACGCCGCGCGAGCGCCTGAAGTTCCTCACGTACCTCAGGCACCTGCACATGCGCGCCGGCATCGTCAACTGGGAGACGCACATCTACCACATCCTGGCGCGGAAGATCACCGGGGCGATGAAGGTGCCGCGCTTCGGGGGAATGGACGACGTGCAGGAACCCACGGCGGCTGAGCTGATCGTGGCGGTGGAAGCGGAACTGGACGAACCGGACGGCCAGGGCACGGGCCGCTGAAATAATAACGGTGACCGCGGGCCGTCGTTCCCGCCGTCACCGTCGTCGCCCTGATGGGGCCGCGCGCGGTCAGTTCTGGGCGACGCGCTTGATCCCCTCGCTGAGCGCAACGAACTCCGTCTCGAACGCGTCGCGATACGCGCGCGCGGTCTCGAGGTCGCCCGCCTTGCCGGACATCTCCATCTCCTTGCACACCATCGTCAACCGCGGGGCCCCGTACGTGGCGCAGGAGCCCTTGAGGCTGTGCGCGTCGCGGACCAGGTCCACCAGGTTGCCGGTGTCCAGGCTGGCGAGGATGGAATCGCGCAGCGGCGGCGCCTGGGCCAGGAAGAGGTCGCGCAGTTCGGCGAGGATTTCGCGGTCACCGCCGAATTCGGCCAGCAGGCGCGATTCGTCGATGACAGGCTGTTCGGGGCCGGGCAAGGCGAGTTCCTTGATCACGTCGATAGCCTCCATTTGGAGTTCGGGGACGATGAATCCTGTTCGGCCGGGGACGTCCAATCCTTGAGTCGCGTTTTTTTGATCCAGCAGGGGATTAAAGGAACCACCAACTGCTGCCGATACCCTTGGCGTGAAGCGGCGCGGCGTTGCCCCGGCCGGGGTACACCGACGGCCGTCCATGTCTTGTCTGAACCGGGGAGATGCGCACATGCGGTCGAAATTCCTGGCCCTCGCGGGCCTGTTGCTGCTGGTCCCGGCCACCGGCCTGGCGGTTGGCCCGCTGGACCTGAACGCCGAGGTCGGCTGCTACGGTCACTACCTGTGGCGCGGCATGACCCTGACCGATGGCGCCGTCGTGCAGCCGGAGCTGTCGGCGGAAGTCGCCGGCTTCGGGCTGAACCTGTGGGGCAACCTCAACGCGCAGGACCCGGCGGGTAACCACAGCTTCAACGAGTACGATGTCACCGTGAGCTACGGCGTGGGCCTGCCCGTGGCGTCGCTGGACCTGGGTGTCATCTACTACGCGCTGCCGAACGCCAGCGATGCGAACACGGCCGAGGCGTTCGCCACCGCCAGCGCCAGCCTGCCGCTGTCGCCCAGCCTGTCGGTATACCGCGACGTCGACCAGATCGACGGCTGGTACTGGGAGGCCGGAGTGAGCCGCGGCATGACCCTGGCGCCGGGCGCCAGCCTGGACCTGACCGCGCGCGCCGGCCTGGGCTCGGACCGCTACCTGGCCGGGTACTTCCCGGCGGCCGCCAGCAAGGCCCTGGACACGGGGACGACGGCCAGCTCGCTGACCGACTACTCGGTCACCGCGGCGCTGCCGTGGCACCCGACCCCGCTGGCCACGATCACCCCGAGCCTGTCCTGGTGCTCGCTGGTGAAGGATGCCGGCGCCAGCGTCGAGGCCGCCGGCGGCAACAAGGGCGCCTTGGTCTGGGGCATCGCGGCATCGGTGGGCTTCTAGCCGCACCGTCCGTCAGCCAGCCTTCAGGAGGGCCGGATCCCCGTCGGGATCCGGCCCTCCGCTCGTTCCCGGGTCCCGCCTTCCCCATGAAATCCTCTGGCGCCGCGGGGCCACCGGCGTGACAATGGGACCCATGCGAACATCCCCCGCCGACAAGCCCAAGGAGGCCCGTCCATGTCCCGCCGGATTCCCGTCCTGCTGGTGTGTGTGGTCATGTTGATGTCCACCGCCGCGTTCACGAGCGACCTGCCCCCGTACAAGCCCGACGCCAACGCCACCCGCGACCAGGTGCCCGACGCCTACAAGTGGGACCTGAAGGCGCTGTTCGCCGACGATGCGGCGTGGCAGGCCGAGCTGGACGCCGTGAAGGCCGCGCTGCCGAAGCTGAAGGCCTACACCGGCCAGCTCGACAAGCCGAAGGCGATGACCGAGTGCCTGGCGCTCTACTTCGACCTGCACAACCGCGCCAGCTTCGTGGCGCAGTATGCGAACCTGGCGCTGGACAGCGAGCAGACCAACCAGGAGCGGCAGGCCCGCAAGCAGCTGAGCCTGGGCCTGATGGACGATCTGGGCGCCGCCGCCGGCTTCATGCGCAGCGAACTGCTGGCCCTCGACGACGCGACGATGGCCCGGGCGTACACCGCCACGGACGGCCCGGGCGCCTACGCCAAGTACCTGGACAACCTGCGCCGCCGCCGCAGCCGCGTGCTGCCGCCCGAGGCCGAGCACGTGTTGCAGCTGGCCGGCGACAACCTGTGGACCGAGATCGACCTGAACGAGGTCCCGAGCCCGGCGCAGGACACGTTCAACGCGCTGCTGTCGGACATCGCCTGGCCGAAGGTGCACGACGCCGAGGGCAAGGAAGTGCAGCTGACGCTGTCGAATTACGGCGTGTTCCGCGCCTCGCCGGACCGCCGCGTGCGCGAGGAGGCCGTCTCGGCCATGTTCGCAACGCTGCGCCAGTTCCAGCACGCGTTCGCCTCCACGCTGTCCGACCAGTTCGCGCTCGACGTGACCTATGCGCGCTCGCGCCACTACGACACGGCGCGCGAAGCGTATCTGGACAAGGACAACATGCCGGTCGCGGTGCACGACAACCTGATCAGCGCCGTGAACGCGAACCTGAACCCGCTGCACCGCTACGTCGAGCTGCGCAAGAAGGTGCTGGGCCTCGACTACCTGACGGTGGCCGACCTCTACGTGCCGCTGACTGCGTCGGCCGAACGCGACGTAACGTTCGACCAGGCCCGCGAGATCCTGCCCGAGGCGCTGGCGCCGCTGGGCCCGGAGTACATCAAGATCCTCAAGCAGGGCATGGACCCGCGCAACGGCTGGATCGACGTCTACCCGAGCAGCGACAAGGACAGCGGCGCCTTCTCGTCGTCGGTGTACGGCCGCCACCCGTACGTGAAGCTGAACTTCCAGGACTCGCTGGACGACCTGTCGACGATGGCCCACGAGTACGGCCACGCCATGCACACCTACCTGTCGATGCAGCACCAGCCGTACCAGGACCACCGCTACGTCACGTTCCTGGCCGAGATCGCCTCGACCTGCAACGAGGCCCTGCTGTCGGACTACCTGGTCGGCAAGGCGCAGACGAAGGAGGAGCGGATCGGCATCCTGGCCGCCGAGTTGGAGACCATCCGCACCACGATCTACCGGCAGACGCTGTTCAGCGAGTTCGAGCGCGCCGTCCACGGCTACATCGAGGCCGGCACGCCGGTCACCGCCAAGCTGCTGGACGACACCTACCGCGACCTGGTGCAGCGCTACTACGGTCCCGGCTTCACGGTGCGCGAGAACGACGGCATGGAGTGGGCCTACATCCCCCACTTCTACTACAAGTACTACGTGTACAGCTACGCGACGGGCCTCAGCAGCGGCATCGCCATCGCCGAGAAGGTCAAGGCCGAGGGCCAGCCCGCCGTCGACGGCTACCTGAAAATGCTGTCGGGCGGGTGCTCGGAGCCGCCGCTGGACCTGCTGAAGGAGGCCGGCGTCGACCTGACCAGGCCCGACGCGGTCAACGCGGCGCTGGCGCGGTTCGACCGCATCATCACCGAACTGGCCGGGCTGCTGAACGTGAAGCTGTAGCCGGCCGGCGGTTGCCGTCCGCGACATTTGCGATAGCTTGTGGGCTGATGATGGAAACGTTGACCGCGCATCGCCCGGCGCCAACCCTGGGGAGATCAAGCCATGAATGAACCGAAGATCGCGGCCCGCCACCCGGCCGTCCTGGAAATGGCCGCCGGCAAGCACGCCTACTGTACCTGCGGCCTGTCGGCCAAGCAGCCCTTCTGCGACGGCGGCCACGCGGGCACGGAATTCCGCCCGATGATCTTCGAGCTGGCCGAGGCCGGGACGAAGGCCATCTGCCAGTGCAAGCACACGGGCAAGGCGCCGTACTGCGACGGGGCCCACGCGAAGCTCGGCTGAGCCGGGCCGTCGGCCCCGGGAAGAACGACGAACGGCGCCCGCCATTGACGGGCGCCGTTCGCTTTTCCAGGGCGCCGGCTACTGGACGATGAGCACCGGCACCTTCACATGGTGACGCACCGAATCGACGGTGGCGCCCAGCAGGATGTCCTTCAGCCCGCGGTGCCCGTGGGCGCCCATCACGAGCAGGTCGGCCTCGCTGGCGTCGACCAGCCCGACGATCGCCTTGACCACCCCGCCGTACCCGACGCGGAACGACGCCTGGTAGCCCAGGTTCGCCAACTGGGCCACGTAGGCCTCGAGGTTGGCGGTGTCGCTGAGCGTCTCGTAGTCGTGGCTGTGCTGGCCGATGTAGTTGGCCACCGCACTCTCGACGATGTGGATGAGCACGTAGTGCGCGCCCTGCCCGCCGTGGGCCAGCGCGGCGTCGATGGCGGACTGGTCGGTGTGCGAGAAGTCGACCGTCACGCACACGCGCCGGCGCGGCAGCTCGCGCGGACGGGCCAGCACCGGCACCGTCTCGTGGATCAGCGAAGGCGGTCGCCTGCGCGTCGCGCCCAGCCACGGGGCCAGCGTGACGTAGCCCAGGAGCACGACCGCCACCACGCACAGCGGCAGCGCCACGAAGCGCGCCCAGGTCGCCGCCGCGCCGCCGGCCGCCAGCCAGCCGCCGACCTCCATCACGACCAGCCGGGCGTTCAGCGCCACGATCACCAGCGCGCACAGCCAGCCCAGCGCCTGGAAGCGCCGGCCGACGGCGAACTCCTTCATGTTCTCGCGGTCGGCGCACAGGTGCAGCAGCGGGATCACGGCGAACCCGAGCTGCAGGCTGAGGATGACCTGGCTGAGCACCAGCAGCGAGCCCAGCGCGCCGTCGCCCATCGTGTTGATGACGATGACCGCCGGCAGGATCGCGACCAGCCGCGTCATCAGCCGGCGCAGCCACGGCCGCACCCGCAGGTTGAGGTAGCCCTCCATGACGATCTGGCCGGCCAGCGTGCCGGTCACCGTGCTGCTCTGCCCGGCGCCGATCAGTGCGATCGCGAACAACGTCGGCGCCAGCCGGCCGAACAGGCCGCGCAGCAGCTCGTGCGCGTCGCCGATCTCGGCCACCTGCGTGAAGCCCTTGGCGTGGAAGGCCGAGGCGGCCAGGATCAGGATGGCCGCGTTGACCAGGAAGGCCACGTTCAGCGCCAGGCCGGTATCCCACAGGTTGAAGCGCAGCGCCTCGCGGATGCCCTGCGGCGTGCGCTCGATCTTCCGTGTCTGCACCAGCGCCGAGTGCAGGTACAGGTTGTGGGGCATCACCGTGGCCCCGATGATGCCGATGGCCAGGTACAGCGCCTGCCCCGACAGCGCCGACGGCACGAAGCCCTTCATGACCGACGCCACCTCGGGCCGCACGATGAACAGCTGCGCCAGGAACGAGATGCCGATGATCGACACCAGTGAGACGATGAAGATCTCCATCGCCCGCATGCCGCGCTGCATCAGGAACAGGATCAGGAAGGTGTCGAGCGACGTGATGAGCACGCCCCACAGCAGCGGCAGCCCGAACAGCAGGTTCAGGCCGATGGCCATGCCGATGACTTCGGCCAGGTCGCAGGCGGCGATCGCCAGCTCGGCCAGCAGGTACAGCGGGATGTTCACCAGGCGCGGGTAGGTGTGGCGCGACGCCTGGGCGAGGTCCATGCCGCGCACGATGCCCAGGCGGCTGCTGAGGCTCTGCAACACGAGGGCCATCAGGTTGCTCATCAGGAGCACCCACAGCAGCCGGTACCCGAAGGCGCTGCCGCCGGCGATGTCGGTGGCCCAGTTGCCCGGGTCCATGTAGCCGACGCTGACCAGGTAGGCCGGGCCCAGGAACGCCAGCAGGCGGCGCCACTTCGTCCCGCCGGGCGGGATGGTGACGCTGCCGTGGACTTCGCTGAGTGAGGCGTGGTCGCGGTCCATGCGTTCCCCGGGTCGATCGTTCGGCGCCGTGTTCAATCAAAGGAAACGGCCGGTCTGCCTGTCGTGGGCCTGAGCCGCACAATCAAGCAGGACCGGCCGTGTGTCGCCAGCAAAGTGAGCCTACCGGTACATTCCCTTGACCTCGCCCCAGCTGGTCGGCGAGACCGGCACGCCGGTGGCCAGGCCCGACACGGTCAGGACCGCGTCGTAGGAGGCCGGGACCAGGCCGAGCGGCGGGAAGACCTGCTCGGTCACCGTCTGGATGTAGAATTCGGCGCCCGGAGTGACCGCCACGTCGACAGAGCCCGGCGTGCACGAGCCGACGACGAGCATCGTCGGGGTGGGCAGGGAGGCGCAGGTGGCGTTGCTGTAGACGCCTGCGATCGACGCGACTTCGCTCTCGAGCGTCACGTGCACGGTGCCGCCCGCGCCCGCCGTGAACCGGAACCAGTCGCGGTCGCGAGTGCCGAAGTCACGCCAGCCCTGGACGAAGTCCACGACCACCTGGCCGGTCGGGTCGGCCTCAAGGACCAGGACGCCGAAGGCCCCGTCGCAGGTGCAACCGCAGTTGTACGAGTCGACCTGGCCGGTGGCCAGGGCGGGCTCGCCCTCCTGGATGATCCCGGCGGGGGTGGGCACGTCGCAGGCCGTGGAAGCGTCCACCTGGATCGTGTAGGGACCGGCCGCGCCGCTGAACCCGTCGATGACCAGGTAGTAGACCTGGCCGCTGGTCGCCGGGAAGTTGTCGAGGCGCGCGTCCTGGTAGCACGGGTCGCCGCCGGTCGCCCCCAAGTCATAATCGTCGTTGCAGGCCAACAGGGATAACTGGTCGTCGAAGACGTAGAGCTTCGAGTCGAACTCCGAGCCGCAGAGGCTGATGCTGTATGTGCCGGTCGCCGGCGCCGTGAAGGCGTAAACGACGTCCGGCGCGGTGCCGGGCACGCCGGAGCTGCAGTCGTTGTCGTAGTCGTCGGTGTAGCCGACCGTCGTCCCCGTATCGCTGAACGGCACGGCGCCGATCGGCAGCGCATCGACGAACGTGTCGCCGCCCTGGAGCATCGCCGCCAGCACGTCGGCTTCCGTGGCCGGGGTCGACGCCACCGGCGACTTGCCGACCGGCACGGCGCCGAGGTCCACGGGCGCGGCGAACGCCTGCGAAACGAGCATCAGGAGCAGGAACAGCGGTAGCCATCGACTCATGACCGACTCCTCGAACGGGATCTGGCGCAAGTCCAACGGCCGGTACGCACCGGGCCGGTGGGTATTCGTCAGTGGGCAGTTCGGCCGGGATGGGCGCAACCTGAGGGGAATGTGCGGGTCCGGCCGAAGCAGGCTCAGGCGAGGTAGAGATCGACCAGCACGACCGCCAGCAGGACCATCCCCACCCAGGAGTTGATCTCGAAGAAGGCCCGGTTCAGGCGCCGCAGGTCGCCCCCGCGCACCAGGGCCTGCTCCCAGGCCAAAAGGCCGGTCATGATCCCCACGCCCACCAGCGAGAGGGGCCCCAGCGGCTCGGCCCGCCGGAAGGCGGCCGCCATGCAGGCGATGGCCAGCACGTGGAAGACCCTCGACAGCACCAGCGCCCGCCCGGTCCCCAGCCGCGAGGCCAGCGAGTGCAGCCCCGCCCGCTTGTCGTAGTCGACGTCCTGGCAGGCATAGATCGTGTCGAACCCGGCCACCCAGAACATCACTGCCGCCGACAGCCACAGCGGGAACGGCGCAAACGACCCGGTCACCGCCAGCCAGGCCCCCACCGGGGCGATGCCCAGCCCCAGCCCCAGCACCAGGTGCGACAGCGCCGTGAACCGCTTCGTGTACGAGTAGCCGAGGGTGACCAGCAGGGCGACAGGGCTGAGCGCCAGGCAGAGCGGATTCAACTGCCAGGCCGCCACGACCAGCAGAGCCGCCGCCATGACCGTGAACACGGTGGCGCCCACGACGGTGACCGCGCCCGCCGGCAGGTGCCGGTCGGCAGTGCGCGGGTTGGCCGCGTCGTGCGTGCGATCGACCAGTCGGTTGAAGGCCATGGCTGCGCTGCGCGCCCCCACCATCGCCACCAGCACCCACAAGAGCGTGCGCCAGGCCGGATGCCCGTTAGAGGCCACCAGCAGCGCGATGAGCGCAAACGGCAGCGCGAACACCGTGTGCTCGAACTTGATGAACGAGAGGTAGCGACGTGCGAGGTTCATGTCCGTTCCCTGTTTGAACATCCTGGAGACGGCGCCGAAACTACCACCTGGCGATGGCCGGGGCAAGTCGGGCACCGGCGTGTCGACTTGCGCCGGCGCAAGTCCCGCCCGAAACGCCGCCCCACCCTACCGCCGCCGCCGCCCCTTTTCACCCGCTTGCGCCGGCACAAGTGCATCGACACGGCCACGGCGCCGACGCACCACCTGCGAGCTGATGTCGCCGGCCAATGGGCGCATCGGCGCATCGCCAGGCGGCGCGCTCACACAATGAAGCGGCGGGCTATCCGCAGCGCCGAAGGCGCGAGGACTGCCCGCC
>CAIOLW010000373.1 GCA_903859215.1 uncultured bacterium
GCCACCAGCATCCTGCGCGTGCCGATCACGTTCCCGCCCGACCGTTTCGGCGGCAAGCTGCTGTCGGCGATGTGCGTGCCCGACCTGCGCGGCACGCAGGGGACGTTCACCGAGTTCAGCGAGCCGCTCGCGGCCGGCGCGGTCGAGGCTGCCGGCGCCACGACGGGCGGCGTGCGGTTGCTGCTCGTGCCGGGCAAGGGCGAGGACGCGTTCACGGGTGCGCTGCCCGGTCCGGATGCGCCCGGTGGCTCGACGCCGCTGCTTGCGACGGTCACCGTGAAGCTGGACCGCGCCGCTGCGAAAGCCACGTTTACCCTCGGCGGCGAGACGTTCACGCTGGGGCCGGACGAGTACTCCGACTGGATCGGCGTCGGCTTCGGCAAGGGCACGCAGAAGGCGCACGGCATCTGCCGGGTGCGCGTGACGTCGTTTGCGCCGCGTTTCAGGTTCTACGTGACGCCGCTGCACATCGACCCTGCGAAGCCCGCGGTGCCCATCAGCAACCCGCCGCACCTGGCGATCGCGCTGGCGAAGCTGCACGGGCCGTACGCCACGCTCGGCCTGGCGGAAGACACGTGGGCGCTGAACGAGCGCGTCATCGACGAGCAGGCGTTCCTGGAGCAGGCCTACGCCATCCACGAGGAGCGGCGCACGCAGTTCCTGCACGCGCTCGACCGCACGCCCGAGGGCGTCGTCTCGGTCGTGTTCGACGCCACCGACCGCATCCAGCACATGTTCTTCCGCTACCTGGATCCCGAGCATCCGGCCAACCGCGGCAAGGACGTCGAGAAGCACAAGGACGCCATCCTCGACCTGTACCGCCGCGCCGACGCGCTGGTGGGCGAGACGCGCGCGAAGCTGCGCAAGGGCGACGTGCTGCTGGTGGTGTCGGACCACGGCTTCAAGCAGTTCCAGCGCGGCGTGAACCTCAATTCGTGGTTCCGCGCGAACGGCTACCTGTTCCTGAAGACCGATCCCGCGAACGGGCCGCTGCCTGCGATCGCCGACGGCGCGCGCTTCGAGGTCGGCGACATCGACTGGCCGCGCACGCGCGCCTACACGAACGGCCTGGCCGGCTTCTACCTGAACATCAAGGGCCGGGAGCACCATGGCTGCGTGGACCCGGGCGAGGTTGTCGCGCTCAAGCGCGAGTTGATCGACAAGCTGCGCGGCCTGCCCGACGACGGGCGCGGCGGCCAGGAAGCGATCACCGAACTGTGGGCGGCCGAGGACGTGTACCGCGGCCCGTACCGCGAGAACGGGCCCGACGTGATCGTCGGCTACAAGATCGGCTACCGCGCCGACTGGGATGCGGCCGTGGGCGCCGTCAGCGGCGTCGTCATCGCCGACAACACGCGCAGCTGGTCGGGCGACCACTGCATGGACCCGCGGCAGGTGCCGGGCGTGCTGTTCAGCACGCTGCCGTTCGCATCGACGAAGCCGAACCTGATCGACCTGGCGCCGACCGTGCTCGACCTGCTCGGGCTGCCGGTGCCGCCGCACATGACCGGGCGCAGCATCTTCGCGCCCGGCGACGGGGAGGCGGCATGACGCGCATGCGCAGGCAGGTGGCGACGTTGCTGCTGGCGGTGATGGCGGCCGGCACGCTGGCGCCGTTCGCGCAGGCGGCGCCGGTGCCGGCGGGCCCGCGCGTCGTCATCCTCGGCTTCGACGGCATGGACCCGATCCTGCTGAAGCAGTTCCTGGCCGAGGGCGCGCTGCCGAACTTCCAGCGCTTCCTGGCGCAGGGCGGGCAGTTCACGCCGTTCGGCACGTCGATCCCGCCGCAGTCGCCGGTGGCGTGGTCGAACTTCATCACCGGGCGCGACCCGGGCGGGCACGGCATCTTCGACTTCATCCACCGCGACCCGAAGACGATGATGCCGCGCTTCTCGGCCAGCGAGGCCAGCGCGCCGGACAAGTTCTGGAAGCTGGGCGCGTGGAAGATCCCGCGCGGCACGGGCAAGGTGCGCAACCTGCGCCAGGGGACGGCCTTCTGGGAGCTGTTGCCGCCCGCAGGCGTCGACGCGACCATCTTCAAGGTGCCGGCGAACTTCCCGCCCGTCGATTGCGAAGTGCGCTCGCTGTCGGGCATGGGCACGCCCGACATCACCGGCAGCTACGGCATCTCGACGCTGATCACCACCGACCCGCCGGTCGAGCGCGACCTGGCCGGCGGTCGCGTCGAGTCGGTGTACCTGCAGGACGGCCGCTTTTCGGCGACGCTGGAGGGCCCGCGCAACACTTGGCGCGAAGGCGACCCACAGGTGCTGGCGGCGGTCGACGGCGTCTTGGACCAGGAACGCGGTTCGGTGTGGCTGCGCTCGGGCACCTACGAGGTGGTGCTCAAGGTGGGCGAGTGGAGCGACTGGGTGCCGGTCGACTTCCCGATGATGCCGGTGGTCAAGACGGTGCACGGCATCTGCCGCTACTACCTGATCAGCGCGTCGCCGAACCTGAAGCTGTATGTGACGCCGGTGCAGCTGGACCCCAGCCGCCCGGAGATGCCGATCAGCACGCCGCCCGGCTACAGCAGGGAACTGGCGGCGCAGACCGGGCCCTACTACACACAGGGCCTGCCCGACGACACCAGCGCGCTGGAAAACGGCTTCTTCGCCGACGCCGACTACGTGCACCAGAGCGAACTGGTGCGCGGCGAGCACATGCGCCAGCTGTCGGCCGAGCTCGACCGCTTCGCCAAGGTCAGGCGCGGGCTGCTCTACTTCTACTTCAACGCGCCCGACCAGAACTGCCACATGATGTGGCGGAACATGGACCCGTCATCGCCCATGCACGCGTCGGCCGACCCGGCGCTGGCCGGGCGCATCCGCCAGGTGTACCAGGAGCTGGACGGCGCGCTGGGCCTGGCGCTGGACCGCGCCGGCCCCGATGCGATCGTGATGGTGATGAGCGACCACGGCTTCGCGCCCTGGAACCGCGCCTTCCACGTCAATACGTGGCTGTTTCAGAACGGCTACCTGGTGCTGAGGCCGGGCGTCGAGCCGGGCCGCGTCGACATGCTGCTGGGCGTCGACTGGTCGAAGACGCGCGCGTACGCGGTGGGTCTGAACGGGCTGTACCTGAACCTCGCGGGTCGCGAGCGCGAAGGCATCGTCAAGCCGGGCGCCGACGAGAAGGCGCTGCTGGCCGAACTGAAGGCGAAGCTCGAGGCCGTCACCGACCCCATCGACGGCAAGCCGGCGATCAAGTACGCCTACCGCGCCGATGAGGTCTACCACGGCGCGATGGTGGGCACGGGGCCGGACATCGTGATGGGCTACCATCGCGGCTGGCGCGGCAGCAACGAGTCGGCCCTCGGCCGGCTGACCGACACGGTGTTCACCGACAACATGCTCAAGTGGAGCGGCGACCACTGCATGGCCGCCGACGAGGTGCCCGGCGTGCTGCTGGTCAACCGGCCGATCCGGCGCGCGAACCCGGCGCTGGTGGACATGGCGCCGACCATCCTGAAGCTGTTCGGGGTGCCGGTGCCGGCGGACATGGTGGGCGGCGACCTGTTCAGCGAGTGAGCGACGGCGCGGGCGCTGGTGCCGATGTCGGCACTTGGGCCGGCGCGCAACGGAAAGAGGACGCGATGTTCGGCGGTGGCGGACTGAAGATCGACAAGGACCTGCTGGCGAAGGTGAAGAAGTACGCCGGCATCGCCGGGTACGCGACGCCCGAGGAATTCGTGCGGCACGTGCTCGAGCGCGAGATCGCGAAGTTCGAGGAAGGCGGCGACTCCGAGGAGGAGATCCGCAAGCGGATGCAGGGACTTGGCTACATCTCGTAGCGTGCAGGCACGCAGCGTGGAGGCTTGGTGAACGTCGTCAACGGCATCGTGGGCCGCGTGTTCGACCTGGTGCTGGCGCCCTTCAGTGGAGCGCCGGCGCTGGGCCTGGCCGTGGTGTCGGTGCTGTCGGCGGTGTGGGCCCTGCTGGTGTTCCGCGCGGTGACACCGCAGGCGAAGCTGGCCGCGGCGCGCGACCGCCTGATGGGCCACATCTACGAGATGGGCCTGTACCAGGACCAGATGCGCGTCGTGGGCCGCATCCAGCGCGACCTGGCGCGCGCGAACCTGCGCTACGTGGCGGCGAGCCTGCCCGCCCTGGTCGTGATGTTGATTCCCATGGTGCTGACCATCGCCCAGCTCGAGGCCCGCTACGCGCGGCGCCCGCTGCACGTGGGCGAGAGCGCGGTCGTGGCCGTCACGCTGGCGCCGTCGGCGTCGGCGCGGCTCGATGAACTGCAGTTGACGGCTCCGGCGGGCGTCACCGTCGAGGCGGGGCCGGTGCGCGACCGTTCGGGCGCGGCCGCGGCCTGGCGCGTGCGCGCGGACAGGCCGGGGCGCTACGACCTGGCGGTGAACCTGGGCGGCGCGCAGGTGGCGACGCGCGTGCTGGCGGCCGGCGGCGGGCTGCCGCGCACGGAAGAGACGGCGTCCACCTCGTGGACGCACGCGTTGCTGTACCCGGGCGAACGCCAACTGCCCGGCAGCGGCGCCGTGAAGGAATCGCGCCTGCGCTACCCGGCCCGCAGCACGCGCTACCTGGGCGTGGAGCTGGATTGGCTGGTGGCGTTCATGGTGATCTCGATGCTGGGCGGGCTGGCGCTCAAGGACGTCATGAAGGTGGAGATCTGAGCATGGGTCTGGTGAAGCGGAGCCTGGGCGTGTTCGCACTGGCGGCGCTGCTGCTGGCGTGCGGTTGTGGCGGCGGCAAACCGGGCGCCGACGGCAATTCCGGCCCGGGCAACAAGCCGCACGCGAAGCTGCTGGTCATCGGCCTGGATTCGGCCGACTTCAAGCTGCTGGACCCGCTGATGGCGGACGGGAAGCTGCCGCACCTGAAGGCGTTCCGCGCGCAGGCGGCGTCGGGCCGCATGCAGTCGTTCTACCCGCTCGAGAAGTCGCCCCTGCTGTGGGCGAGCATCTGCACCGGCGTGCTGCCGTCGGTCCACGGCGTCGACAACTTCGTCAAGGGCGACGAGGACAAGCCGGTCACCGGCAGCGCCTGGCACGCGCCCGCCCTGTGGGACATCATCGGCGCCGCCGGTCGCACGACCTTCGTGAACGGCATGTGGGTGACGTTCCCGGCGCGCCCGATCAAGGGCGTCATGGTCAGCGACTACCTTCCGTACGGGGCCGAGCGGAGCCGTCCGCTGGCCGGGCTGGTCTTCCCCGACTCGCTCACCGACAAGGTCGTGGCCTGCCGCGCGGATCCCGTGTCGTTCACGGCGGCGCAACTGGCGCGGTTCTTCCCCGCCGGGACGGACGTCGCCGCGCTGGAGAAGGCCTATCCCGACCAGTTGCAGAAGCTGCGCAACATCTGGGCCGCCGACCAGGGTTACCTGAACGTGGCGCGGCAGCTGAAGGACCAGCGCGCGGTCGACCTGTTCTTCTTCTACCTGCGCGGCCCCGACATGATCAGCCACGGTTTCTATCACTACCTGGCCATCCCGCCGGCGGACTGGCATCGCGATCCCGCCGAGCGCGCCGCGTTCACGGAGATCGTGCCGCGCTACTACGAGTGGGTGGACGAGGCGGTGGGCGAGGTGCTGTCGTGGTTCCCCGCCGACTACCCGACGGTGATGGTGTCGGACCACGGCTTCTACGGCCCGCGCAACGAGGGCAAGGGCGTGGTCGAACACGCCGAGTGGGGCATCTTCATGGTGCGCAGCCCGCTCTACACGCCGGGCGCCACCTTCGGCCACCTGAAGCTGCTGGATATCTGCCCGACGTTGCTGGCGCTGCTGGACCTGCCGCCGGCGAAGGACATGTCCGGCGTCGTGCTGGCCGAGGCGCTGACGCCGGCCGGGCAAAGCCGCATCCCGCACATCGAGAAGAACCGCGTGACGTCGTACCTGGCGCTGCGCCCGGCCGCGGGCACGACGCCGGTCGAGACGGACGAGAAGGTGGATGAGGAGATCCGGCGGCAGTTGCGGTCGTTGGGTTACATCAAGTAGTTGATGGATCAACCATCCGGTCGCCGAAGGTATTCGACTGGCGGGCAGACAAACAGGCCGCGCTCACGGGGGCGCGGCCTGTTCTTCAGCGGGACCGGTCGTGCTAGACCACCGACTCCAGCTCCAGCGCGATTTCCAGATTGAGCACCTTCGAGACGGGGCAGCCCGCCTTCGCGGCCGCGGCAGCCTCGTCGATCTTCGCGCGATCGGCGCCCGGCGCCGTGACGCGCGTGTGCAGCACGCTGCGCTTGAGCGTCAACTCCTCGAACGTGACCGAGCACGTGGTCTCGATCGACTCGGGCGTGATGTCGCGCTCGCCGAGTTGCGCGCTGAGCGCCATGCTGAAGCAGGCTGCGTGCGCGGCCGCGATCAGTTCCTCGGGATTGGTGCCCGGCTCCTCCTCGAAGCGCGTTCGGAAGTCGTACTTCTGGTTCTTGATGGCGCCGCTGCCGACACTGAAGCGGCCATGGCCGGCCTTCAGGTTGCCGGACCAGGCTGCGCTGGCGGTCCTCTTCATCGCCCCACCTCCGGCGCCGCGCGTGGTGGCGCGGCGCGTCCTGCGTGATCGCGACCATGAAGCCGGGTGATCTCCCGGCCGCCGGTCCGCGGGTATCGACTTCCCATGCACCCACCTTACGCCCGGCCGACCGCGGCAGCAACAGCGGGCCGCGCCGCGCGCCGATCCGGGTACGCCGGTTGCAAGGTCCCGCAGGCGGCGCTTCGGCGCCGTCCCGGGCGTGAACCCGGCGGGAGCGGGCGCTGAAAAGGGGCCAAACCGGCCGAACGCCGCCCGTCACGACAACATCAAGCGGGGAAACACATTGGACGATTCGCGGGACACGGCGACCGGCACCCTGGACGCGGCTGCCGAAGCGCGGGTGACGGGGGCGACGACGGCCGCCCTGCTCCGGGGCGGACGGGAACTGGCCGCGCCGGTCGATCCGCGTGCGGTGGCCGACCGTGAAATCGCCCTGTTCCTGAACGACCGCCCGGTCGACCTGGTCTTCTTCTTCGGCTACGGGCAGGGCTGGCACGTCGAGTCGCTGCGCGCCCGCACGTCCGCGGCCATCTGCGTCTACGAACCGTGCGCAGGGACCCGCGAGGCGCTGGCGCGGGGCGACCTGACGCCGCCCGACGGGGTGACCGTCGTCGGCACGCTGGCCGGCGTGATGGGCTTCGCCGCCGCGCGCAACGACCTGCAGACGTGCCGCCTGCTGGCGGGCGCGGTGCCGGCGCTGCGCCAGGACCATGCCGATGCGTTCACGCGCTTCGTCGAGGCCGTCAAGCAGGCGCGGGCCGATGCGGAGCTTCTCAGTTCGACCTTCAACTACACGGCCTCCAGGTGGATCAGGCACCTGGCCGTGAACCTGCCGCAGATCGCGACGATGGCGCCGCTGGACGCGCTGGCGGGCGCCTTTGCCGGGCACGCGGGCGTGCTGGTGGGCGCCGGTCCGTCGCTGGACCGCAACCTGGACGCGCTGCGCGCCCTGCAGGGGCACGCGGTCATCTGCGCCGTGAGCACCGCGCTGCCGGCGCTCGGGCGCGCGGGCATCACGCCGGATTTCGTCGTGGCGATCGAGGGCCACGACCTGAGCGCGCACTTCGCGGACGTGCCGAACCTGGACCGCATGACGCTGCTGCCGGGCCCCGTCGGCAACCCGGCGCATTTCGCGGTGCCGGTCGGCCGCCGGCTGGCCTTCGCCCCGCGGGGCTGTGCGGCGGGTGACTGGCTGGAGCGCGCGTGGGGTTGCCACCAGTTGCCGAGCGGCGGCAGCGTGGCCTGCACGGCGTTCTCGGCGTTGCATCACCTGGGTTGCGACCCGCTGGTGCTGACGGGCATGGACCTGGCGCTGACCGACGGCCGCACGCACGCCGAGAACACGGTGCAGGCGACGCGAAGGGTGCGCCACGACCCGGCCACGGGCCGCGTCTACCACTGGATGGAGGACCGCGAGGAAGTGACCGGTCACTGGAACGTCGTCGAGGCGGCGGCCTGGGGCGGCGGCGAGCGCGTCGTGACGCGGCCGGTGTTCAATTCGTTCCGGCTGTGGTTCGAGTGCGCAGCCGAGACCTGGGCCCAGGGACGCGGGCTGGTCAACGCCACCGGCGGCGGCGCGCGCATCCACGGCTTCCGCGAGGTGACGCTGGACGACTGGCGGCGCCAGGCGCAGCCGGCGCCCCTCGATGTGGGCGCGACCATCGAACGCGTGCTGGCCGCAGCAGTGCCGCCGGACGCCGACGCGTTGTGGCGGGAGGTCGCTGCCGAACTGCATGTCGTCGCCGAGGCGGCGGCGGCGGCGACCGCGGCCGAGCGCCTGGCGGCGCGCGCCTCGAAGGAGATGGAGGCGCGGCGCTACGCAGCCTTCGACGCGCTGCTGCCCCGCCTGGGTGAGGCCGAGGCGAAGATGGGCGAACTGACGCGGTCCACGCGCCTGCTCAACACGCTGGTCGGCGAGCGTTCGCTGGCCCTGGCGCGCGAGGGCGCGACCCGGCCCAAGGCCGCGGACAAGGTGGCCTCGACGCGGTGGTCGCTGCGCCAGAGCCGGGCGATCAGCAAGCTGGTGATCGAGGGTGCGCGCGAACTGGCGGAGCTCTACGGCCCGCTGGTCCCGGCGGCGCCCGAAGGGTTCGCACCCGCCGATCCGGCCATCGACCTGCCGAAGGCGGTCGCGCCGTCTGCGACGGATGATCCACAGGGAAACCTCCGCCTGCCGTGGGCGTAGGGAAGGTTGCGGCGATGCCCGCCGCCTGCTCCCGACCGCTCCACCGCCCGCGCGCAGGTGATCGATGACCGCCGTTCCCGCAGCCAGACTGTCCCGCGCCTATGGCCCGTTCCTGCTGTTGGTGGCGTGGCTCGTCGCGATCAAGCTCGCCATCCTGGGCGGGCCGCCGGTGTTCCGCAGTCCCGCGCAGGCCGCGGTGTTCGCGTGGCCGTTCCTCGGTGTGGTGCTCGTGGCCGGGCTGGGCGGCGTGTGGCTGTCGCGGCGCATCGGGATCCCCGACCTGCTCGCGGTGGACATCGCGCCGCGTCACCGCTTCCTGGCGCCGGTCATCATCGGGTGGGCGCTGGGCCTGGCGATGCTGGGCTCCGACTGGGGGTTCGACTGGTCGCTGCCGATGGCGCTCGGCCACGGCCTGCCGTCTATCCACATCCCGTTCCCGGCCTCGCTGCTCATCTACCCCGGCGGGGCGATCATCGTCTGCGTCATCTACTACCTGGTGCCCATCCCGCTGCTGACCTGGCTGCTGTCGCGCGGTGTTTGGCGCGGTCGCCACCAGGCGCGCGCGTTCTGGATCGCCGGCCTGCTGTGCGCCGCCATCGAGCCGCTGACGCAGGACCTGACGCCGTCGATGCGCGCGCTGGGCGGCGTGGGGGCGCTGGTCTTCGTGCTCGACTACGCGGCCAATGCGGCGCAGGTGGTCGTGTTCCGGAACGCGGGCTTCCTTGCCGCGGTCACGCTGCGCATCACGTTCTACCTGGTGTGGCACGTTGTGCCGAGCCTGGGCGTGGGGTAGGCCTCCACTTGCGCCGGCGCACCCCCCTTTGGGCTACGTCATTGCTAGGCGTTCCCTGGGTGAGGTGTACAAAAATTTGAACACATGGCAGATGCCCTGCGAAATCTTCGCAAATAAATCGCGCGGCTGTCCTCGTGAAGCGATAAAATCCGCGCCTGCGTTGGGAATGGATGCCCGCCTGCGCCGATGCGGCGCAGGTCATCGATATGGAATCTCCTGGCATGTCAACACATCTCGCCCGGGCGTTCGGCGAAGCCGAATTTGGTGATGGTTGCAAGCGGGGGAGAATGAATCATGAACATGGTGATGAGTACGAGTGCCTCCTGCACGACGCTGATTGCCGCCATGGCAGTCGGTTGCGCCAAGGGTCCGGCCAGCGAGTGGAAATTTCTGCAACATGGGATGACGAAGCTGTACGAACACGGCTGCTACCGGGAGGCCTTGATCTGCGGGCGAAGAGCGCTGGCGGTCCTGCACAAGATGCGCTGTGTCGACGATCTGGAAATCGCCGCGTGCCTGGATTGTCTGGCCGACATCCACCGCGCACAAGGCCAGCACGGCTTGGCGGTGCGACTGTATGAGCGCGTGCTGTCCGCCCGCGAATCATCGCCCGGTGCGCAGGACTCGGAAACGGCCGCAGCCCTGAACTCCCTGGCAATGTATCACCTCCACCTCGGGCACTACCGTCAGGCTGAACCGCTTCTGCGGCGCGCGCTGGAAATCAGGGAGAGTACGCTCGGCCCGGATCATGTCGACGTGGCGATGAGCCTCAATAATCTTGCAGGATGCCTGCACAACCTGAATGCGTCGGACCTGGCCGAATCGCACTACCGGCGCGCGCTGGCGATCTGGGAGTACGTCAGCGGACCGGCGCATCCTCACATCGCCCTGGGCCTGGTCAACCTGGCGGAGGTTGCCGAACTGCGGCGGGACGACGCGCTGGCGGAATCCCTCATCGAGCGGGGTGTGGATGTCTGGAGGCGGGCGCTCGGCCCGGAGCACCCGGACCTGGCTGGCGGTTTGGACGACCTCGGACGCCTTCACTTTTCGCAGAGGCGATACGAAGAGGCTGAGAGGGACTGCATTCGCGCGCTCGTCATCCGTGAGCGGGCCTACGGTCCGGAGGACCCGGCTGCGGGATTGAGCCTGGGCAATGTCGCGCACATCTACATCGCCCAGGGGCGCGCCGCAGGAGCGGAACCGCTGCTGGTCCGGGCACTGGCCGTCCTGGACGCCAGCTACGCTCCCGACCACCCCGGCACCGCCCAGGTTCTGGACGACCTGACGTGGATCTGCGCGACGTCCGGGCGCGGGGCACAGGCTGATCACTACCGGAAGCGCTCGCGGGAGGTTCGCGGCTGCGGCTACGGTCCCGACCATCCGTCCGTGGCCTCGGTCTCCGGATACCCGGCCGACGCCTACCGCGCCACCTACCGGCTCCGCGATGCCTTGGGGTCGGAGGAAGGCGTCGGCGCCGCCAGTTGGTGCGCGACCGGCTAGACCCTGTTCCGCGGGCACTGTTCCGGTCGCCGGCCGTCACCGGCACATTACCCATCAGGCCCAGCCTGTTTCCGCTCCGCAAGGGAGCGGGGATGCACTAATATTCCCAGGATTGCAGACCGACCCCGCGGCAATCCCACCGCGATGGAACTCGACCGGCGAGGACAAATCGTCATGAAGAATCCGCTTCCAGTTGTCCTGCTGCTGGGCACCCTCGGCCTGTTGGCGTCCTGCGACAGCAGCGAGACGATCCTCGGGCCGCTCAACAGCGGCGGCGGCGACAGGACGCAGATCGTGGTCATCAGCGACACCCACCTGGGCGCCGACCTCGCCTATGCGGAGACCAACGCGAACCGGCAACCGCTCGCGGATTTCCTGGACCAGGTGCGGGAATCGCCGACGGTCAGGGAACTGGTCCTGGCGGGCGACCTCCTCGACGAGTGGTTCGTGCCGGCCACGACACGGACCTATGCGGGGGGCAGCCAGGCCGCTTTCACCGGGCGGATCGCCACGACCAACCGGGACGTGATCGCCGTTCTCTCGCGGATCATCCACGAAGGGCACATCCGGGTCACCTACGTGCCCGGCAACCACGACCTGGACATCACCGCCGGGAACATCGCGAACATCCTGCCGGGGATCCAGCAGGCCCGCGACGACGTGCAGGGCCTGGGCACCTACAGCCCGGAAGGCCATCCGGAGATCGCCATCGAGCACGGCCACCGGTACAACTTCTTCTGCGCGCCGGACCCGCTCTCGAACAGCATCATCGCGCCGGGCTCCAGCCTGCCGCCCGGCTATTTCTTCACCCGGATCGCCGCTCTCCATGTGGTGCAGCATTGCACGACGGCGGGTGATTCCATCCGGACGGTGACGCCGAACACGGGCGGGGGAGAGAGCCAGGCGCTGGCCTACGCCTATTGGCGCGTCTGGAAGGAACTGCTGCTGAACCTGCCCGTCGAGAACAGGTTCGACGACCCGATCATCGCGACCGATCTCGGCGGGTTCACGCAGACCTACGCCATCAACGACCTCACGCCCTACCAGGCGACCAGCGGCGGGTTCATCGACATGAACCTGTTCAAGGGCTTGATGGACACGTGGGACCAGCGGCAGGACCTCAACCACGTGGCCGTGCACATTCCGGTCCTGCAGGCGCTCGCCGATATCCTGAGCGTTTCCGGCACGGATATCCAGGCCACCACCCAGTATTTCGCCAACCCCGCGTCCGATGTCAGGATCGTGGTCTTCGGGCACACGCATGATGCCAAGCTCATCACCACCGCGAACCACGCGGGGCTGAAGGCCATCTATGCCAACTCCGGGAGCTGGATCGACCACAGCCCGGGCCGGACCACCATGAACTTCGTCGTGATCACCCCGCAGGGGCCCGACGAACGGTCGCTGACCGAGGTGAAGGTCTACGAGTTCACGGGTGGAGTGATGACGGAACTGGCGGCGGATTCGCTGCGGATCTGAGTCTTGATCTGCCCGTCCCGCCCGGCTTTCGAGGCATGCGGTTCCAGCCCGGGTTCGGGCCGCCAGGCGCCTTGTGTTGATTTCCACATCCATGGCCTGCCGTGAGCCTCGACATACAGGGCCAACGCCCCGATCCGTGGCCGGCGTGGATTGACGGCAGCGCGGCCGGTATGCAATGATCGCCGGCCCGGAGAGCCCAGGTCCGGGGGACTGTGCGCTTGAAACGACCATCCGCGGGTGCGAAACGATGCTGCGCCTGAACTGCCGACTTTGCGGGGCCGTGATCGTTCCCGCGGGCGTCGGCGCCTACTTCCGCTGCCCCGCGTGCGGGGGGTTGTTCCTCGCCGCCCCGCCCACGGCGCCGGCCAACGCGCCATTCACCGGCCCCGAGGCGCGACGCTGCGAGGCGGCGGACCTGGAGCGCAGCGCCTATTTCCGCGGTCGACTGGCAGACGCGATGCGCCGTACCGGACCCGTTGCCAATGCGCCCCGGTTGGTCGATGTCGGTTGTGGCGCCGGCATCCTGCTGGCTGAAGCTGCGGCGCGCGGGTGGCAGGTGGCGGGCGTGGAATTGTCGCCGGAATTGGCGGCGATGGCGCGGGCGCGCGTGCCCGGGGCGGTGATCGTTTGCGGCGATGCCGTGGGGACGCCCGCCTGGCCGTGGCCCGGGCAGGCCGACCTGGTGATCGCTCTCGACGTCCTGGAGCACGTCGCGGAACCGACGCTGCTGCTTGCGCGCTGTCGCGCTGCCTTGCGTCCGGGCGGTGTCCTCCTGTTGCAGACGCCGAACGCGCGCTCACTGCGCGCGCGCTGGCAGCGGGAGCGCTGGCCGATGCTCGACCCGGCGCAGCACCTGGTCCTGTACCCGCCGCGCGAACTGCGC
>CAIOLW010000374.1 GCA_903859215.1 uncultured bacterium
AAGCCAGCTTCGCCATCGACACCTACTCGATCCTGGCCTCCGCCGGACTGAACGGCTCGATCTCGCCGAATGGCGCGGTCTCCGTCAACGCCGGCAACGACCAGAGCTTCTCGATCAGTGCCGACGCCAACTTCCACATCGCCGACGTCCTCGTCGACGGTGAGTCGGTCGGCGCGGTTAGCTCGTATGCCTTCACGGGTGTCCTGGCCAACCACACGATCGAGGCCAGCTTCGTCATCGACGCATTCACGATCACGGCCTCGGCTGGCACCAACGGCTCGATCTCGCCCGTCGGCGTGGTGAACGTGAGCTTCGGCGGCGACCAGGCGTTCTCGATCTCTGCCGACGCCAACTTCCACATCGCCGACGTCCTGGTCGACGGCGTGAGCGTGGGCGCGGTCAGCTCGTACACATTCAACGGTGTCCTGGCCAACCATACGATCGAGGCGAGCTTCGCGATCGACACTTACTCGATCCTGGCCTCGGCCGGGATGAACGGCTCGATCTCGCCGAGCGGCGCGGTCTCCGTCAACGCCGGCAGCGACCAGAGCTTCGCGATCGCCGCTGATGCCAACTACCACGTCGCCGACGTCCTGGTCGACGGCGTGAGCGTGGGCGCGGCCAGCTCGTACGCCTTCACGGGTGTCCTGGCCAACCACACGATCGAGGCGAGCTTCGTGGCCAACGGCTCGAACATCGTCGCGGCGG
The DNA here is from genome assembly GCA_903859215.1 of uncultured bacterium. GTDB lineage: Bacteria > Krumholzibacteriota > Krumholzibacteriia > LZORAL124-64-63 > LZORAL124-64-63 > CAINDZ01. The sequence goes on from CAIOLW010000374.1 coordinate 709, forward strand.
GTCCGGTGGCTGCGGTCATCTCGCTGGCGACCCCCTGCGTGCAGGTGCCGGTGACGATCACGCGGACCGACACGGCCACGCTGAAGGGCTACGCGGTCACGGTGCAGTTGAGCGCCAACCTGCAGGTCTGCGGTGACGGCATCGCGGCAGGCGGGTACCTGGCCAGCAGCGGCGCGACCGGCTTCTCGGTGACGGACAACGGCGGCGGTTCGTACACGGTGGTCGGCAACCTGACCAACACGTGCGGACCGGCCGGCGATGGCACCCTGTTCATGGTGCCGGTGTCCAGTGTCGACGTCGGCGGCTCGGGTTCGGTGACGGTGACCTCGGTGTCGCTGCTGGATTGCCAGGGCGCCGGCGACCCGTCGACCATCGGCGACGCAGCGACCGTTTCCATCGACCAGGTCGCGCCCGCGGCGGCGACGTCGGTGGCGGCCGGCCAGGTCCTGACGGGCAACGACAACGACGGCACGATCAAGATCGCGCTGAACTTCGCCCTGCCCCAGGACGCGGCCTCGGTGGAAGTGTACCGCGCCGGCTTCGGCAGCTACCCCGAATACGATGACGCGGGCGCCATGGCCCCGGTCGCGCCGAGCTACCCGCCGGCCGCTCCGTGGACCCTGACCAGCGTCACCGCCAATGGGCAGACCGATGAGCCCTCGACGCGCGACGCCTGGTACTACGTGGCCTTCGTCAAGGATGCGGCCGGCAACGTGTCGGCGGTGTCGGCGATGACGAGCGGTACGCTCAACTACCGCCTCGGCGACGTGCACGACGGCGTGACCGCCGGCAACGGCGACAACGTGGTGGGCACGGCCGACGTGGCGAACCTGGGCTTCAACTACGGCATCACGCTGACGCCGGGTGATGCCCGCAACTACCTGGACGTGGGCCCGACGGTGAACCATGCGACCAACGGTCGTCCGCTGACCGACAACCGCGTGGACTTCGAGGACCTGGTGCTGTTCGCGGTGAACTACGACCTGGCGGGCAAGAGCGCGACCATGGTGGCACCGGCGAGCGTCAACGCGGTCCGCCTCGTCCCCGTGACGGTCGGTGCGGTGGGTTCGACCTTCGACGTGGCGATCATGCTGCAGGGTGACGGCCGCATGCAGGGCCTGAGCGTGCCGCTGGCCTGGGACGCTGCGGCGGTCGAGCCGGTCGAGATGCGTGCCGGTGACATGCTGCAGGGCCTGGGCGACATGGCGCTGGTCCTGTCCCCGCGCCCGGGCACGGTCGACGCGGCCCTGATGGGCGTTCGGGAGCAGGGCATCGCCGGTGAGGGCGTGCTGGCCACGGTCACGTTCCGCGTGATCGGCTCCGGCGACACGCACATCGGGTTCGGCGAGGTCACGGCTCGTGACGCAGCCAACCAGCCGGTGGTCATGGAAGCCGCGAGCGCGACGCCGCCCCCGGCCGCCCTGCCCGCGGTGTCGGAGCTGCATCCGAACTACCCGAACCCGTTCAACCCGTCGACCACGTTCAGCTTCGCGCTGGCGAAGGACGGCCCGGTCACCCTGCGCATCTACACGGTGCGTGGCGAGTTGGTCCGCACCCTCCTGCAGCAGGCGATGCCGGCCGGTCAGCACGAGGTCAAGTGGAACGGCGTGGATGACCAGGGCCGCTCGGTGGCCTCGGGCGCCTACGTCGCGCGCTTTACGTCGACGGATCGTTCGCAGAACCGTCAGATCACGCTGCTGAAGTAGCGGCAATAGACCTGCCCCGGGGCGGCGGCAACCAAACCGCCGCCCCGGGGAGCGCAGACAGGATCTCCGGAAAGAGTGCACGACAACCGGGAGTGACGACATGTTGAAGATGGCGAATGGGATGGGAATTCTTTGGCGCTCGATTGCGGTCGGTGCGGCGCTATGCCTGACGGTCGGCGTGGCGCAGGCGCAAACGCAGATTCGCTTTGTTCCGGGCCTCGCGCACATCCCGTGCGAGGGCGGGACCATCGGCATCGACGTGATCGCTGATGTCGGCGTTGGCGACCTGCGTGCCGCCTCGCTCGTGATCGCGTTCGACAAGGATGTGGTCCGCCCCGTGAGCGTCGAGGCGGGATCGGCCCTGACCGAGCTCCCCTGCCAGAGCGTCACCTTCTGGAACGGCGCCACCGACGCCGACAGTGTCGCGATCGACCTGGCCGGCCTCGGTTGCTCGGTGACCGGCACGGGCGCAATCGCCCACATCGTGTTCCGGAACCAGGGGGCGGGGGAGTCCCCGTTGACGGTGCGCAGTGCCCGGTTGCGCGATGCGCAGAACGAGTCGCTCGGGTACACCGCGGACAGCGGCGCGATCCACGTGGAGTGCGCCATCGGGAACGAGCGGGCGACGTGGGGCGCGACCAAGTCCCTGTACCGGTGAATCGACGGCAATGGGCATGAAGCAGGCAGTCTGTGAGCCGAGGCAGGCAGCAGGGTGGCGAGCTCTGGCTGCTGGCTGGCTGGTAGCGGGCGCGATCCTGGCGATCGCGCCCGCTGCCCATGCGTTCACCCCGGCTCCGGCGGCCACCGCCGCCGACACCACCCGCCTGCAGCTTGTGTCCACCCGCCTGCAGGCCGCACCGGGCGATACGCTGGTCGTGTCGTTCACCGTCCCGGTGGCCGGACCCGCGTTCAACGCCTACGACGCCTATCTGTCCTATGACCCGGCGACCCTGCAGTACCTGCGCCCGACCAGTCTGGCCACGCAGGAGGGCCCGCTGATGACCGCGGCCTGCAGCCAGCGCTTCCACGTGTTCGCGGCCGACTCCCTTGCCGGGAATCTCCGTGTCAGCCACAGCCTGCTGTGCAACGGAAGGACGATCACCGGGCCGGGCGTCGTCTACACCGTGCGCTTCCGTTGCCGGAACGTGAACGCGCAAACCCCGCTGACGTTGCTGGTGACGGCGCCGAACCGGACCACGTTCTACATGGCGGGGACGATGCTCAACCCGCTGGTGACCACGGGCGCGATGGTGCGTGTGGGATCCGGGACCACTTCCGCCGTGCCCGCGACAAGCCCGGGCCTCACGGCCCTGCGCGCCGCCCCGAATCCATTCAATCCCCGCACGGTGATCTCGTTCGACCTGGCGATCGGCGGCGATGCCGTCGTGGATATCCACGGCGTCGACGGACGCAGGCTGCGCACCCTGTGGCGCGGTCCGGTCGAGGCCGGCACCTGGCGCGGCGAGTGGGACGGACGCGACGACGCCGGCCGCGTGGTGGCGGCCGGCGTCTATCTCGTCCGTGCGCGCGCCGGCGGTTCCGAGGCCGTAACGCGCATCGTGCTGCTGAAGTAGCGCCGCCCCCGAACTAGTCGATCACCGGGTTGCCCCACACCGCGGCCACCGTCCCGCGCACCTGGATGGTCCGCAGGACCAACTCGCGCACGCCTCGCACGTCGATCGCGGGCTTGGCCACCGCGCCGCCCGTGACCTCGCCGCTGTCCCACAGCAGGCGGCCGTCTCCCCAGACCTGGAAGCGCGCGCAGGCGTCGGGCGTGGCCGTCTCGGCCAGGCCGATGTCGGTGCGCAACGTGCGCCGCGCGCCGCCGAGCGCCAGGTCGGCCCGGCTGTTGGCGCGCATGTTCAGGCCGCGCTCGTAGTCGATGCCGAACAGGCGCAGCTTGCCGCTGCCGGCCTTGCCGCCCGCCGCCGGCGGATCCGACAGGCGCATCGCGCCCGCGGCATTCGCCGCCCGGCTCTCCAGCACCCGGAACTCGCCGATCGTCACCGGGCTGACGTTGACCGGCGCCGCCGCCACGTAGGCGCCGCCGCTGTCGGCAGCGGCGCCCGCCGCGCCCAGCACCATCGGGTCCTTGCCCATGTCGTGCGTGCTCAGCACGCGGAAGCGCAGCAGGCGTCCGGCGCGCGCCGGGAAATGCACCGTCTGCAGGCTGTCGGCCAAAGCCAGCGTGTCGGCGATGACCGGCGCGCCCCACTGCCCGTTCACGTCGGCCATGTAGACCTCGAACCGCCGCACGTTGCCGTACTTCCAGTGCTTGTCGTTGCGCGGGCGGATGCTGAAGCCGTCGACCAGCCGCCGCTCGTTGAAGGCCAGCACGAACTCGTGCGGGCCGTACGGATTCGACTGCCCGCGCACCGTGCGGAACCAGGTGTCTGGATTGCCGTCGAAGGCGTTCTCGAGCGGGTGGCCCGGCTCCTCGGCCGGGCGGTTGACGACGATGAACCCGTTGGCCGAGATCGCCGCGTCATGCGCGGGCGCCTTCGGGTAGGCGCCGCCGCCCTGGGCGCGCCCGCGGCAGGTGACCCGCACGGCATGAGCCTCGCGCACGTTCACGCGCGGCGTCCGCACGCGCACCACGCCGTGGCGGTCATCGGCGTCATAGGACCAGCCGATGGCGTCGGCGTTTTTCGCGTGTTCCAGCGGCGCCCCGTCGAACGTCACCGACTTCGGCTCGACCCGCGTGTGCAGCAGCACCTCGTAGATGCGCTCCTCGTGCAGCCCGTTGAACGCGCCGCGCACCGGTTCCATCGTCACCGTGAACTCGCCGGCCTTGCCGGCCTCGCCGTTCGCCGTGAACAACTGCCGGCTGGAGGCGCCGTCGCGGTAGGCGCGCGTGTTCCCGTCGTCCTCGTACATCTCGAACTGCGTGCGACCCTGCGGATACACGTCCAGTGTCAGCACGTCGGTCGCCACCTGGCCGTCGTACAGCGCCACGGGGTACATCGGCAGGATGGCGCCGCCGCGCACGAACACCGGCAGCCGCTCCAGCGTCACGGGAACGGCGATGTCGACGCCCGCCGGCCCGGCTTCGGTGACGGTGCCGTAGGTATAGTCGATCCACGATCCCTGCGGCAGGTGGATGCCCTCGCGCCAGCCGCCGCTCGAGGCCTGGCCCTGGTACACGGGAGCCACCAGCAGGTCGGCGCCCAGGCAGAACTGGTAGGGATGGTCCTGCGTCCACGCCGAGGGATCGCCCGGGTGATCCCACATCAGCCCGCGCACGATGGGCGCGCCCGTATCCTCGGCCTGCTTCGCCAGCGTGTACATGTAGGGCATCAACCGCATCTTGGTCTTCAGGTAGGTGCGGTTGATGCTGCGGTACGGCTCGTCGAACCACCACGGGTGCTTGCGCTCGGCCTTCGACCAGCCCGACATCCCCATCAGCACCGGCGTGAAGCACTTCCACTGCAGGTCGCGCATGTACGTCTCGGGACTGCCGCCGTAGATGCCGTCGACATCGCCCGTCGCATAGGCCTGGCCCGACAGGCCCGAGCCGATGAGCGTGGGGATGTGCCAGCGGATGTAGTCCCAGTTGCCGGCCTGGTCGCCGGTCCACGTCACCGCGTAGCGCTGCATGCCGGCCCAGCCCATCACCGTCCACAGGAACGGGCGGCTGTCGGAGTTGTCGAGGATGCCCTGCGCCGCCTGCTGGTTCGCATCCATCGCGAACTGGTGGCCCTCGCCGGTCCAGGCCACGTCCAGCTTCTGCACGCGCGTGCCGGCGGTGCCCACTTCCCAGGCGATTTTCTCGACGCCGTTCTCGGTCCACAGCCCGGTGTGGAAGCCCAGCGCGCGCAAACTGTCGACCACCGCGGGCAGGTCGGTGTAGTCGCAGCCGTAGCCGTCGTTGGGCAGGATCCAGCCGCCGGGCATGTCGTATTCGCGGTATTTGCGCGCCACCGAGGCCACGACATCGGGCGTCGTGCCGGTGGGCCCGTCGCTCCAGCCGGCTGGCACGGTGCCGGGCTTGTCGGCGTTGTCGCGGTCGTTGTAGCAGTCAGCGTCGCCGTACTCGAAGGCCCAGCGCGGCAGCAGCGGGGCGCGGCCGGTGAACTGCGTGTAGAGGTCGAGCACGCGGTGGATGTCGACGCCGGTGAAGTAGTACGCGTCGAAGCGATGTTCCTTGTGCATGGCAACGAGGTACTGCTCGGAGCGGAAGTCGTAGCTGCCGTCGCTCCAGGTGTTGCGCAGCACGCCGTAGCCCGAGGCGGACATGTAGAAGGGGGCGGGGCTGGGGCGATCGCCCTCTTCCCAGCCGCCCGAGTACGAGATTGCCAGCTCGCGCCCGTTGAACTCGTACGAGCCGTTCTGCTGGCCGCCGCCAAGGAAGTGATCGGCGGGCGACTTCGCCAGCACCTGGCAGCTGCCGTCGGCCGACAGGTCGATGGGCTTCAGTTCGCGCCACAGCGGCGCCTGCGCGCCCGCGCGCCACAATTCGAACGTGAGCGGTGCGCGGCGGATGCGCAGCGACAGCGCGGGGGTGGAGATGACGTGGCCGTCGGGCGTGTCGGTGATGGTGAGCTGGACTGCCGCGGCGTCCTGCGGCAGCACGATGGGAGCCTTGCCGCTGCCTTCATCGGTGAGCTTGCCGTCGGGACCGGCCTGCAGGCGGAGCACGTCGTCGCGCAGGAAGTCCAGGCGGACGGTGGCGCCCGAGGAGGTGGCCAGCGTGACGGCGGCGCCGTCGCGTTGCAGGGCGGTCAGGTCGCCGAGGGGGGTGGCGGCGGCGCCGAAGGGGAGGGCGGCCAACAGAAGGAGCGAGGCGAACAGGACGGTGCGGCGCGACGGGATCACGGGGGCCTCCGGGGTAAGAGTTGCAAGCCGAGGGATTCTATCGAAAAGGCCCCCGATGCCGAACCTGCATTTTCGCTTCGGAAGCAATATTCGCTGCAACTCAGCCCATGCCTGGTCCTCAAAAACTTGCGCCGGCGCAACTGCCCGGGGCGCGATCGTTGGGCGGCGGGGGGAGAATGGGCGGTTGATTTTCCCATTCCCGGTGCTGGCGCCGGGGCGACGGCATCATGCCCATTTCCGGCACCACGCGAATCATGTACCTCGACGAGAACATCGCCGCGCTGGGCGAGCGGTATGCGGTGCAGGCTAAGAAGGCGATTGACGGCTGAGGAAGCGCACTCTTCGGCCTCAATCGATCGATGGCATGCGCCACGAACGGCGCCGGTGCAAGTGAGGCGATGGGCCCGGGCCCTAACGCAACAAGGCCAGACGTTGCGTGACCGTTCCTCCGGCCCCGGTCAGGCGTGCGACATACACCCCACTGGCAACTGCGAGTCCTGCGTCGTCAGTGCCGTCCCAAATGATCGAACCGCGGCCGGCCGAGATCGCGCCGTCGCGCATCATGCGCACACGCCGCCCGCGAAGGTCAAAAATCGCGAGTTGCCAGGGCCCCTCTTCCGTCACCTTGTAATTCAAGGTCGTACGGGGGTTGAACGGGTTTGGAGTCGCTTCCAGGACGGGTTCGTCCCCGACCGGTCGGACAGGCAATGCCGTCAACGTGGTCATACCTACAAACATCTCGCCGCCGAGCGTCCGTCCCGTCAGGCGCACCATCCCGTGGGTCGACGCAATGCCGGTTTCATCCAGGCGGAACCAGAAAGTCGCGTCCGCGCCACCTGGAAGTACGGGGTCCAGGGGGACCCGGACCTTTTCTCCCGGGGGGTTGACCGGTGCGGCGCCGCCGGGACCGAACCGTACTGAACCCGGATCGATCGCGTCGACGGCGAACAGTGGATCCGCGCGGACGACCACCGGGACGAGTGCCGGGCCCTGATACCCGGTGGGATGGCCGGGCTGGTCGGGCTTGAGGAGCGGCAGGACGTCGATGGCGACCATGTGGGGCTCGTGCTGGTCGCGGCAGTCCCGCGGGATCAGGAGGTTTCCTGCCGCCACGTGTTCGCCGGCCAGCCCGAATTCACCGGAGCCTCTCCCCATCGACCCCAGCGCAACCGGAGCATCGGGATTGGACAGGTCGAAGGCCTGGATCATCGTGGTTCTGTCGGCATACAGGAGGTCGCCGGACAGCGCCAGGCCATCGTAGAGCTTGCCTGTCTCGCCGGCATCGTGGCAAGTCACCTGCCCGTCGGCGCCGATGTCGAGCACCTGGAGGCCGTAGTGGTAGGCGGTCGGCGGGGATGTCACCCAGGAGCAGGCGTGGACGATGCGGCCGCGCGGATCGGTGGCGACTTGCGACGACGGCTGGCGTGACAGGACCGTCGTCGAAAGGACGGCGGGGTGCCCCGGATCCCGGAAGTCGATGACGTACATCCCGGTCGTCGTCGCATAGGCCAGCATCCGGCCGAACCACCGGTCGTAGACATTGTAGCCCGTGGCCGGGACGGCGATCGTCGATGCGTAGCGCACAGTGGTGGAATCGGACGTGTCATAGACGTCGAATTCCTTTGCCGCGTCGATGCGTACGACCAGCAGGTTCCGGTCGGCGACGAGCAGCTTCCCGTCTCGTCGCAGGTTGAGCGGCGCGAGCGGCGCGAGGGGCGTCGCCGAGGCGACATCGAAGCGCCGCCAGCCTGCGCTGCCGTAGGTCAACAGGATGCCGTCCGTCAACGACTCGCTCATGTTCCATGGGTTGACACAGTAGTTGGTGATTTCGCCGATGAACTGCCGACGCGACTGGTCCCAGAGCTGGAGCTGCCTTCCGCACCAATCGCCCGTTACCAGAAGCGCCCTCTGGTCATTGACGCCCATGACCCAGGCTTGCGTCCCGCCGCAGGGATTGTTGGCGTAGTCGATGTAGTCTGAGAACTGGCCCGTGGTCAGGCTGGCCATGCCGACCTGGTCGTCGCCCCGCAGGAGCGTGTACCACACCCACTTATTCGAATACCCCGAGTGGTAGCCGCTGTAGCTGGAGTACTCCGTCGTGTGGAGGCCCCAGGGCCACGACCAGCGCATGGCATTGTATGGCCCGTCATAGCCGTACGGAATGGCGCTCGTCGGCGGCGCCGCGACGGTCACGGGCTGCGATTGCATCGTAGTGCGAGGCAGGCGAACGGTTGTCAGCCCGGTCGTGCTCGCCAGGGCCAGCACGGTACTGGAAACGGCGACCGATTGACCGGACACCGGCAACTGCGCCTCGAACTGAAGGCCGGCCGCCTGACGGATGTTCGTCGCCGTGGCCTGGTTGCCCACAGCAGGATCCGGGGCCAGCACCACCCGATCACCGTCGCAGCCCATGCTGCGGAATCCTCCCCCAATGGCGGGCCATGCCGATGCCAGGGTCAAGTTCCCGTCCGCGGACACCTCGAAGCGCTTGACATACGTGTCCAGCCACGACGTATACGACCCCATCTGGGCGTAGGTCCGCATGACGACGACATCGCTGCCCGTGGCGGCCAGCAGCGAGCAATTGATCGAGTAGCCTTCAAGCGACAATGGGACACTGCTGGCGACATCCAGGGTCCGGAAGTCCGTCAGGTCCACCAAGGACAAAGACCAGGGGCCGAGCACCGCCAGGAACCGGCCCGCAGCGGCAATGCCGACGACCTGTTCCGGCCCGGCGAGCACGGAGAGCGCCGCCAATGATCCATTCATCCCGGGCCCAAGGATGTGCAGAAGCGAATTCGTATCGAGACCGATCGCATAGATGCCGACGGCTGCAATCCTGATCATTGTGGGACTCGGGTCGTATGATCGCGTGATGCGGGGATCCGCCGGGTTCGAAATGTCGATCTGCACGATGCCCGAAGCGCCACAAGCGACGTAGGCGTTGGGCCAGGCAATGGCAACATCCAAGGCCGGCGCGGGCAGGGCGACGCGACCTGTCGCCACGGGACTATCCCAGGTGGAGATGTCGACCGTAACGAATTCGGCTCCGGCGACATACGCCCTGTCGCGATCGATGCGACAAACGGTGCCGGTTATGCCGGCTTCAACATGGGGCGACGAAAAGGCGCGCGACCAATAGACGCAGTCGTCGGCGAGGGCCGGCGCCGCAAGGGTTAGTGCGAGGGTGACTAGTGTCACATGGACAAGGGCCGTCCACCTTGGGGATGTGGAGCCAATGGAAAACAAACCACCACACCCTTCGCCAGCCCCGCGCCTTGGCCATCCGGCACCCGGTAAGTATCCCTCACTTGAACAGCGAAAGTCAATCGATTCACCGCTTCCGCCGCCTCGCCATGGCCGCCATGCACGGCGCCGTCCGCCGCGCTGTAGCGCTCAAGTTGTGTCAGCCCGGTCGATTTCGTTGATGATGTGGCCGTCGGGCGTGTCGGTGATGACGAGTGTGACAACCGCGGCGTCCTGCGGCAGTACGATGGGGGGCCTTGCCGCTGCCCTCGTCGATCAGCTTGCCGTCGGGGCCGGCCTGCAGGCGGAGCACGTCATCGCGCAGGAAGTCCAGGCGGACGGTGGCGCCCGAGGACGTGGTCAGCGTGACGGCGGCGCCGTCGCGTTGCAGGGCGGTCAGGTCGCCGAGGGGGGTGGCGGCGGCGCCGAAGGGGAGGGCGGCCAACAGAAGGAGCGATGCGAACAGGGCGGTGCGGCGCGACGGGATCACGGGGGCCTCCGGGGAGTGAATGGGCAGACGAGCGACGTCGGCCATTCTACCGGAGAAGGTTGGTTCGTCGTACCTGGAAAGTGCGCCGGACCCCTACTTGCGCCGGCGCAACTGCCCGACGGCACGCGAACCGCGATCCGCCAGCGCTCAAACGGTGCGGATGCTGGATGTCAACGAGGACGGCGTGGTGGTCGGCCTGAAAAATGGCACAATTGCCGCTC
>CAIOLW010000375.1 GCA_903859215.1 uncultured bacterium
GCGCGGCGTCCGCCTCGCCGCACCGGGCCTATTACGAAACGAAGCTGAACCTGTCGCTCCACAGCCCGGAGCCCGGGAGCGCCGCCTGATGACGCCGGTGCGCGCATGAACGGCGGTCCGGACACCGGGGCCTCGCCCCGCCCGTGGCCCGTTGCCGAACCGGGTGCGAGCCCGGCCGCGGGCCGCGTGCCACGCTGGCTCGGCGGCCGGCCGGCCGTCCTGGTCGAGCGCGTGCTGCCACCGCTCGGACTGGTGCTGCGACTGGTCCGGTTGGCCATGCCGCCGCGCTACCGCGGAACCGAGACCACGCCCGGCGCCCCGTGGGGCCTGTACCAGGCCGGCATCCTGGCCGCGGGATGCGGCGCCCTGGCGTATCACCACCTCGATGCCCGTTTCGTCGGGAAGGCCCTGGAGGCGGCGTCGACGCATTGCACCGCCTGGTCCGCCGCCGTGAAGCCGACGGCGCAGCCGGACATCCGCGGGGCAGAGCGCGTGCTGTCGGTGGCGTGGGTCGCCTGGACCAAGGCGTTGGCGGCTGCGGCCGGTGCCCTGCACTGGCTGGCCGGGCACCTGGGTCCGCTCGTTCCGATCGTGGGCGCGTACTTCCTCCTGTTGGGCCTGGCCTGGATCGCCCACGGCGTGGACCGGCATCGCACGCGCGAAGAGTGGCTGCAGTGCCGCGACCTGCTGCATCGGGTACGCCACGGTCAGCCGTGGCTGGACCGGGGGCGGCACCAGGCGCACCTGATGGCGAACGCGCTGGTGTTGATCGGCCCTTTGCTTGTCGTGGCGTGGGCCTGGTGGCCGTTCGACCCGCGACTGGGAGCCCTGTTCCGCCAGAGCCTGGTCGCCGGGTTCGTGCCGGTGCCCATTGTCCAGAAGCTCGTGACGGTCGGCCTGGTTGCGGCCATCGCGGTGGTCGTGCTGTGGCGCACGCTCCAGAGCCTGGCGGGCCGGCGGCCCTTCTGCGATTGGCCGATGCCCCCGGCGCTCGACCGGGACGAACCGGCCCCGGCGCCGCTGCCGACCCTGACCGTTGACGGCAGCGTCGGCGTGCCGCAGATGCGGCCGGCATCCCCGCTGGTTGCATACCCGTGCAACCTGGACGCAATGGGCCGGTTCGGCTCGGCGTCGCGGCGCTTCGCCAAGCTTTACGCGATGGGGTTGGCGACCGACTGCCGGTATGAGCCGGGTGGCAACCTGGCCGGCCCCTCGACGTGGGGCCCATCGGTGTTCGGCCTGGTCAGCGGCGACGACTTCGACGACACCCGTGCCGATCGCGGCGACTTCAAGCGGGTCACCCCGGTCGAGATCGTCACCCAGTTGTGCCGGCTGATGTACATGGCGGCCGGGGTCGACGGCCGCATCGACCGGCAGGCCAACGCCGTCGTCCGCGACTTCTGCCAGAGCCACAGTCTGCCGCGACTGGTCAACGACCAGGACATGGTGTCTCTCCTGAGGGCGCTGGCCGCCGAGACGTGGCCGTGCCGCACGCCGCTCGAGGCCGCCGCCGCCGCCCGGCAGGTCATCGACGGGCTGGAGGCGCTGCCGCTGGTCCATGAATACATCTCGGAGTGGTTCGAATACGCAGGCGCGCGCAGCGTGCGCCACGGCTCGGGCACCTTCGATCCCCTGCGCAACGGTTGCTTCCAGGATGCGGGGCTGACCTTCAGCGAGATGGCGCGGCTGCTGGTGCAGGCGATTGTGTACGCCGACCGGCGCATCGACGGGTCGGAGTCCGTCTTCATCCGCGAGCTGCGCCTGCAGGGTGACGTCGAGGCCGAAGGCGTGGGCGCGGCGGCGCTGCCGGTCAGCGAGCCGGCGGTTGTAGCGGTGGCCGCGGCCGGGCCGGTTGAGGCCGCTGCACCGCCCGAGGCAACACCCACGGCTGATGCATCGGCGGGGGAGGGAACGCCGTGAGGTTCCGCCTTCCCAAGCCCCGTACGCCCGGTCGCTGGGTCCGCATCCTGCGCGACAAGCTCAGGCGGGGCGACGCGACGCCGCCGGAGGTGGCGAAGGACGCCGCCGTGGTTGCGGCTTCCGAGGAAGCGACCGCAGAAGCGGAGGGCCCCCCGGCGGTTACCGACGATATCGACCTGGTTGCCGGGGTCGATGCGGTCGAGGCTGCCGACGAGGGCGCGACCGAAGGGGAGAATGCCGCCGGGCCCAAGCGTCTTCGCCGCCGCAAGGCCGCATCACCCAAGCCCGTTGTCTACCGTGAATACGAAGCGATCGGCCGCGTCGGTGTGCTGCAGCCGACGCCGGTGCCCAGAAGGTCGCCGATCGGCGGCCCCGCCGCGGCGGGGCCTGTTGCTCCTGTCGGCAACGCGATCGCACCGGGCGCGGCGCCCGCGGCTGCCCCGGCAGCTGCTGGCGCTCTTCAGCAGGCGCCCGTCCCCGCAGCGGTGCTCGACATGCATCGCGAGGGCATGATCCCGCCCACCCAGAAGGCCGCCGAGTTCCGCGTCTCGCAGTACCCCGGCCCGGAAGTGGACCAGACGATCGACCTGACCGACGACCTCTATGGTTACGTCGCCCGCACCATCAACCTGAAGCTGCGCATCAGCGCCGCGAAGCAGGAGGGCTGAGCATGTACGAATGCCCAACCTGCCGTCGCCGCTGGGTCGATGCGAACGCGCTGGCGAACGCGCTGCGCTGCTACCGCGCCTGCGACACGCCGCTGGTGCACATGGAAGAGGACCCGGGCTGCCACCTCGACCACCTGCCGGGTGTGGTGATGGGCGAGGCGTCGGGGATCGTCAACCTGCGCGAGGCGATCCGCGCCGTGCAGCCGCGCGGCATCATTGAGATCCC
>CAIOLW010000376.1 GCA_903859215.1 uncultured bacterium
GGCAGCGGAAATAGCCAAGTCGGGCAGCGGAAATAGCCAAGTCGGGCAGCGTTCAGACGGACCTGAACACAAGGAGCACACGGTCATGGCGGACAAGATCAATTCCGATCAGGCGCATCGGCAGGAAGCCCCGATCGACGGCTCGCTGTTCGGCGCCCATCCGGCGTCGGCGGGCGAGCCCATCCCCGGGAGCGCACGCCCGGCCGCGCGCCTAGACGCCCGGACGCACGACGCCCGGACGCTGGACGCCGCGCCCGGCGAAGCGGCCCACGTCGAAACCGACCTGGACCGCGAGCCCGGCGTGGGTCGCCGGCGGCCCCGCGGCATCGCGTTCGACCGCTACTACACGCGGGAGGGCGTCCAGCCCTTCGACGCCATCGAGTGGACGCTTCGGTCGGCGACCATCGCCACCGACAAGGGCGAGATCCTGTTCCGGCAGGACAACTGCGAGATCCCGGCCGAGTGGACCCAGATGGCCACCAACGTGGTCGTCTCGAAGTACTTCCGCGGCGCCGTGGGCACGCCCGACCGCGAGCACTCGGTGCGCCAGCTGGTCGGCCGCGTGGCCGACACGATCGCCGACTGGGGCCTGAAGGACGGCACGTTCACCTCGCGCCACGACGGCGAGGTCTTCCGCGCCGAGCTGACGCATATGCTCGTCAACCAGCTGGTGTCGTTCAACTCGCCGGTGTGGTTCAACGTCGGCGTCGAGAAGACGCCGCAGTGCTCGGCCTGCTTCATCAACTCGGTGCAGGACTCGATGACCAGCATCCTGGACCTGGCCAAGACCGAGGGCCTGCTCTTCAAGTACGGTTCCGGCACCGGCAGCAACCTGTCGGCCCTGCGCTCCAGCCGCGAGCAGCTGTCGACCGGCGGCCAGGCCAGCGGCCCCGTGTCGTTCATGCGCGGCTTCGACGCCTTCGCCGGCGTCATCAAGAGCGGCGGCAAGACGCGCCGCGCCGCCAAGATGGTCATCCTGAACGTGGAGCACCCGGACATCGAGGAGTTCATCGACTGCAAGGTGAACGAGGAGAAGAAGGCCTGGGCGCTGATCGATTCGGGCTACGACGGCTCGTTCGGCGGCGAGGCCTACAATTCGGTGTTCTTCCAGAACAGCAACAACTCCGTCCGCGCCACCAACGAGTTCATGCGCGCGGTGGAAGAGGACGCCGACTGGACGATGCGCGCGGTGACCGACGGCCGCCCGATGGGCATCGTCAAGGCCCGCTACCTGATGCGGAAGATCGCCGAGGGCACGCACCTGTGCGGCGATCCCGGCATGCAGTTCGACACCACGATCAACGACTGGCACACCTGCCGGAACACCGACCGCATCAAGGCGTCGAATCCCTGCAGCGAGTACATGTTCCTGGACGACTCGGCCTGCAACCTGGCCTCGCTGAACCTGATGAAGTTCCGCCTGCAGGACGGCGAGTTCGACACCGACTCGTTCCGCTACGCGGTGCGCATCATGATCACCGCCATGGAAATCCTGGTCGGCAACAGCAGCTACCCGCGCCCGGAGATCGGCGCCAACAGCCACCGCTTCCGGCCGCTGGGCCTGGGCTACGCCAACCTGGGCGCGCTGCTGATGAACCGCGGCCTGCCCTACGACAGCGACACCGGGCGCGACTACGCCGCGGCCATCACGGCCCTGATGTGCGGCCAGGCCTACCTGACGTCGGCCGAACTGGCGCGCGAGCTGGGGCCCTTCGACGGCTATGCCGAGAACCGCGAGCCGATGCTCGAGGTCATCCGCATGCACCGCGCTGCGGTCAACGGCGTCAACGCCAACCGCGTGCCCGAGCGCCTGCTGGAAGAGGCGGAGACCGCGTGGCGCGAGGCCTACGCCCTGGGCCACGACTACGGCTACCGCAACGCGCAGGTCACGGTGCTGGCGCCCACCGGCACGATCGGCTTCATGATGGACTGCGACACCACGGGCGTCGAACCCGACATCGCGCTGGTGAAGTACAAGAAGCTGGTCGACGGCGGCATGATGAAGATCATCAACAACTCGGTGCCCGATGCGCTCGAGCGCCTGGGCTACGACGAGCGTGAAGTCGAGGCGATCACCGAATACATCGCCGAGCACGAGACCATCGAGGGCGCGCCGGCACTGAAGGACGAGCACCTGCCGGTGTTCGACTGCGCCTTCCGGCCCTCCAACGGCCAGCGCTCGATCCACTACATGGGTCACCTGCGCATGATGGCCGCCGTGCAGCCGTTCCTCTCGGGCGCCATCAGCAAGACGGTCAACCTGCCGCCCGAGTCCACCGTCGACGAGATCATGACCACCTACATGGAAGCCTGGAAGATGGGGCTCAAGGCGGTGGCCATCTACCGCGACGGCAGCAAGCGCCTGCAGCCGCTGAACATGGGCAAGAAGAAGGAAGAGGCCGTGGTCGAGGCCCCTCTGGCCCCGCCCAAGCCCCAGCGCGTGCGCCTGCCGGACGAGCGCCGCGCCATCACGCACAAGTTCTCGATCGGCGGCCACGAAGGCTACATCACCGTCGGGCTCTACCCGAACGGCAAGCCGGGCGAGATGTTCATCTCGATGGCCAAGGAAGGCTCCGTGGTCAGCGGCCTGATGGACAGCTTCGCCACCAGCGTGTCGATCATGCTGCAGTACGGCGTGCCCCTGAAGGTGCTCATCAACAAGTTCAGCCACGCGCGCTTCGAGCCGAGCGGGTTCACCAGCAACCCGGAGATCCCCATCGCGAAATCGGTGATGGACTACATCTTCCGCTGGATGGACCTGAAGTTCGGCGAGCACGCCGGAGACGACGACGGCACCGAGGCGACCCTTCCGGTCGAGGCCCGCGTCGCGACCGAGGCCGCCAAGGCCATGGCGGCCGCGGACGGCGGCCCGTCCCGCATCACGATGCAGTCGCGGCTGACCATCCAGGCCCAGACCGACAGCCCGCCGTGCCCGAATTGCGATTCGCTGACCGTCAGGAGCGGCTCCTGCTACAAGTGCATCAACTGCGGCACCACCACCGGCTGCTCCTAGCGGCCAGGCGGCACGGCCGGGGCTGAGAGGCGCCGGTCCGTGGAGACGGAGCGAACCTGCGGCCAGGATGGCTGCCGGAACCCGGCAGGGAAGGATCCCTGCCGGGTTCTTCTTTTGGGTCGTACCGCCCGTTGGCACGGCGCGCGCGGCGCGCTATGCTGTGGGGGATGGGGGGACGCCATGCTTCAGCGGATCACCGTCGCTTGCCTGTTCTTCGTTTTCCTGCTCGTGTCGCCGGCCGGCGCGCGGGCCGCATCGCCCGTCCACATCGGGATGGCGGTCGTCGAGGGCCCGATCGGGCCCGCCACCGCCGGCTACCTGCAGCGCGCCGGGCGCCTGGCCGGGCAACGCGGCGACGCCTGCCTCATCGTCCGGCTCGACACGCCGGGCGGCCTCCTCGAATCCACGCAGCAGATCGTCCAGGGCTTCTACGCCTCGCCGGTGCCGGTCGTGGTCTGGGTGGCGCCGTCGGGCGCCAACGCGGGCAGCGCGGGCTGCTTCATCACGCTCGCGGCCGACGTGGCGGCGATGGCGCCGCACACGAGCATCGGCGCCGCGCACCCGGTGACCGCCGGCGGTGTCGGCGGCGGGGGGCAGGTGGACGACGTGATGAAGGAGAAGCTCGGGAACTTCGCTGCCAGCTATATCGAGGCGATCGCGCAGAAGCGCGGCCGCAACGTCGAGTGGGCGCGGTCGTCGGTGACGCAGAGCGCCATGATCACCGCCGAGGCGGCCCTCGGGCTGGGCGTGATCGACATCATCGCGGTCGACCTGCCGGACCTGCTGCGCCAGCTCGAGGGGCGCCGCGCCGGCGAGCGTGTGCTGCACGTTGCCGATGCGACCGTGGACAATATCCCGATGATCGTGCGCGAACATGTCTTCCAGCGGTTGTGGCGGCCCGAGGTGATGTTCATCCTGATGCTCGTGGCCATCTACGGGCTGATCGGGGAACTGAGCCATCCCGGCGCCATCCTGCCGGGTGTTGTCGGGCTGATCAGCCTGGTGGTGGTGCTCTACCTGTCGAGCATCCTGCCGGTCAACGCGGCCGGGCTGGCCCTGGTCGCGCTGGCGGTGGCGCTGTTCATCATCGACGTCTTCGCGCCCACCCACGGCATCCTGACCGCCGGCGGGCTCGTGGCCTTTGCCCTGGGAGCGCTGATGCTGTTCGACCGCGCCGACCCGGCCTTCCGCCTGTCGCTGGCCGTGGTGATTCCCGGCGTGCTGGTGACCGCCGCGTTCTTCGCGTTCGTCGCGGGCAAGGGCCTGCGCGCGCAGCGCCTGCCCGCGCGCACCGGCCGCGAGGCGATGGTGGGGCGGGCCGTCGTGGCGTTGGAGCCGATCAACGCCGGCGGGGGCACGGTCCTTTTCGAGGGCGAGATCTGGAACGCCGTGAGTGACGAATCGCTCGCGAAGGACGAGAATGTCGAGGTGGTTGCCGTCACTGGCCTGACCCTGTCGGTCAGGCGCCGCGCCGCGGGAGCGGGCGGGCCTTCCCCGGCCACGGGCGGCCGGTCAACGTAACGAGAAGAGGTCGTCATGGATCAAGTGTCGCGGGGGCTCGTCGGCGCCCTGGCCTGGCTGGTGCCGGCCTTCGTCATCGCCCTGGTGGCGTTGCCGCAGATGGTCCGCATCCTGCGCGAATACGAGCGCGCGGTCATCTTCCGGCTCGGCAAGCTGATCGAGGTGAAGGGTCCCGGGCTCATCTTCCTGATCCCGCTCGTCGACCGCATGGTGAAGATGGACCTGCGCGTGGTGACCATCGATGTCCCCAAGCAGGAGGTCATGACCAGGGACAACGTGCCGGTGACGGTCGACGCCGTCGTCTACTTCCGCGTGGTGGAGCCGGGCGCGGCCGTGGTAAAGGTCGAGAACTACTGGAAGGCGACGTCGCTGATCGCGCAGACGACGCTGCGCAGCGTGCTGGGCCAGGCCGAGATGGACGAACTGCTCTCCCAGCGCGACAAGATCAACCACACGCTGCAGGAGATCATCGACCGCCAGACTGACCCATGGGGCATCAAGGTGACCGCGGTCGAGGTGAAGGACGTCTCGCTGCCGGAGGGGATGAAGCGCGCGATGGCCAAGCAGGCCGAGGCCGAGCGCGAGCGGCGCGCGAAGATCGTCAACGCCGAGGGCGAGTTCCAGGCGGCCGAGAAGATGGTGCAGGCGGCGGCGATGATCGCGGAGCAGCCCATCGCGCTGCAGCTGCGCTACCTGCAGACGATGCGCGAGATCTCGAGCGAGCACAACACGACGACGTTCGTGCCGATCCCGATCGACCTGTTCTCGGCGTTCCTGAAGAAGTAGGTCGGCGCCGCGGCGGTGGGAGGGCCCGGCAGGCGGGCGCCGTTTCATGTTATCATTATCGACGGCGGGCGGCCTCGCGGCCGCCCGTCTTGTACATGGGACGGACTTGCATCCGGGGCGGACAGCGGCGGGATGGCGAGAGCACGCATGGTCGGGCAGGCGGACAGGACCGGCGCGAAGTGGCCGGGGGCGGGCGGGGCATGGCTCCGCCTGGCGCTGTCATGGCTGGTGGCCGCACTGGCCCTGCCGGCCGCCTGCGGGGCCACGGTCGCCAGCTGGGGCGCCGGCGTGGTTGCCGGTCGCGAGCAGATGACGGGCCTGGTGGCGGTCGCCGCCGGCGGCTACCACACGTTGGGCCTGCGCCAGGGGGGCACGCTGGTGGCCACCGGCGACAACTTCTTCGGCCAGGCCGCGCCCCCGCCTGCAGCCCGCGACCTGACGGCCGTCGCGGCCGGCTACCTGCACAGCCTGGCGCTGACCGCCTCGGGCTCCGTCGTGGCGTGGGGCGTGGACGACAACGGGCAGGCGCAACCGCCGCCGCTGAACGCCGGGCTGACCGCGATCGCCGCGGGCGGCTACCACAACCTTGCGCTCGGCCCCGGCGGTTCCGTCGTGGCATGGGGGTGCGACGACTTCGGCGAGGCACAGCCGCCGCCGGCCAACGCGGGCTTCACGGCGATCACGGCCGGCGGCTACCACAACCTGGCGCTGCGCGCCGACGGCTCCATCGCCGCCTGGGGGCGCAACGACGACGGGCAGTGCGACGTGCCCGCGCCCAACACCGGATTCATCGCCGTGGCCGCCGGCTGGCGGCACAGCCTGGCGCTACGGGGCGACGGCGCCGTCGTCGCCTGGGGCAGCAACGAGTTGGGCCAGTGCAACGTGCCGGCGCCCAACGCCGGCTTCAAGGCGATCGCCTGCGGCATCGACCACAGCCTGGCGCTCCACGCCGACGGCTCGCTCGCGGCCTGGGGCCGCAACGACGCCGGGCAGGGACAGCCGCTGTCATCCAACGCGTTCTACATCGCCGTGTGCGGCGGCTTCGGCCACACGGTCGGGCTGCGCGCCGACGGCGGCATCGATGCGTGGGGGCTGAACGACAATGCCCAGTGCGGCCTGGCGGCGCCCAACGTCGACTTCGTCGGCGTGGCCGCGGGCGGGAGCCACAGCCTGGCGCTGCGCACCGACGGCTTCATCCTGGCCTGGGGTGACGATGCGCAGGGCCAGTGCGACGTGCCGGCGCCGAACTCCGGCTTCACGCGGGTGGCGGCCGGGCCGGCCCACAGCCTCGGCCTGCGGGCGGACGGCACCGTAGCGGCCTGGGGCAGCAACGCCGCGGGCCAGTGCAACGCGCCGTCGCTGCCGTTCCCGCTGGTGGCCGTCGCCGCGGGCGGCGAGCACAGCCTGGCCCTGGCGGCGGCCGGGTTCGTGCTGGCCTGGGGCAGCGCCGCTCAGGGACAGACGGCCGTGCCGGCGCCGAACGCGAACTTCACGGCGATCGCCGCCGGCGGCACGCACAGCCTGGGCCTGAAGGCCGACGGGAGCGTGGTCGCCTGGGGCAATGCCGCGGACGGCCGCACCAGCGTCCCGGCGCCGAACACGGGCTTCGTCGCCATCGCCGCGGGCCTGGCGCACAGTCTCGGGCTGAAGGCCGACGGCAGCGTCGTTGCCTGGGGCGCGAACGATGCCCGGCAGTGTGCGGTGCCGGCGGGCCTCGGCCCCTGCACGGCGGTTGCGGCCGGGGATCGTTTCAGCCTGGCGCTGACCACCGACGGCGTCGTCGTCGGCTGGGGCGACATCGGCCCGAGCGGTCAGCTGACGCCCACCGTGAATGCCGGCCTCAAGGCGATCTCGGCCGGCGCCCACCACGCCCTGGCGGCGAGCAGTCCCGGTCCCGCAGCCGTACCGCCCGGCGCCGGCGTTGCGGTCGCGCGGGCGCGGCTGCTCCCGAACGCACCCAACCCGTTCAACCCGTCGACGATGATCTGCTTCGAACTGGATGTCGCCTCGCCGGTGCGCCTGCGCGTGTACGACGTGCGGGGCCGCCTCGTGCGCACGCTGGCCGAAGGGCCGTTCGCCGCCGGCCGGCACGAGGCCAGGTGGGATGGTGATGACGGCGGCGGAAGGCCGGTAGCCGCCGGCGCGTACCTGTGCGTGCTGGAAGCGGGGCCGGCACGCGCCGCGCGCGGCCTGGCGCTGGTAAAATAGGGAAGTAGGGAAGTAGAAACGGGTCGGCCACCGACAGCGTCAGTTCCCAGAACCAAGCGCCTTGTCGATGGCGGCGCGCAGTTCGGGATCCTCCGGCGTCGTGCGCGGCCCGAAGCGCGCGATCACGCGGCCGTCGCGCCCGACCAGGTACTTCGTGAAGTTCCAGGTCGGTTCTTCGAGGCCGCCGCCCGTCAGCCACGAGTAGAGGCCGTCCTTGCCGTCACCCTTGACCTTCACCTTGGCGAACAGCGGGAAGCTGACCTGGTAGTTCACGGTGCAGAACGAGCGGATCTGTTCCGGCGTGCCGGGCTCCTGCCCCATGAAGTCGTTGCTCGGGAAGCCGAGGATGACGAACCCGCGGTCCTTCATCTCGACGTACAGCGCCTCGAGGCCCTTGTACTGGGGCGTCAGGCCGCACTTGCTGGCGGTGTTCACGACCAGCGCGACCTGGCCCTTCCACTGGGACAGCGGCGCCGGCTTACCCTCCAGCGAATCGGGCGTGAAGGCCCACAGCGTGCCGGGGGCCTCGCCGCCGGTGGCGGCCTGGGCGCCGCCGGCCAGAGCCCCGCGCAGCACGATCACGACGACGGCCACGGCTGTGACCAGCGCGCCGACAAAGATCAGGATGATATTCTTCACGATCCGCCTTTCCCGGCCCTGGCCCGCGCCACACCGGCCCGCTCCGGACCCGGCGCCACGTCGCCGGCATCCGCGGCGATGATAACCCCGAACGGCTCCGGCCGCACCCGTCCGCCCGCGGTTCGCCCGCGGTTCGCAGTGGCGGAATCGCCAACGATTTGCCAGAATGGCGACGATGGACCTTGTCCCCGACGCGGGCTCACCGGAGGATGGAGCGATGATGGACATGCCCACAGCCGTCGGCGCGCGCCGGCGGGCCCTTCTCGTGCTCACCGTGATGGCGCTTTCCGTCGCAACGGCGGCACAGGCCGCGCCGCGCGGCGACGGCCGTGACTGGAACCGGGGCGGCGACACGCTGACCGGGGCGCTCGGCCTGCACTACGGGGCGATCGGCGGCACCGGCCTCTCGTTCCGCATGCCGCTCCAGTGGTACCTCTACGCGCAGGCGGCCGGCGGCATCTGGCACAGCGGCGACGACAAGCGGCACAACCTCGGCCTGCAGCTGCAGTACCTCCTGCGCCAGGATTCGCACCTGCGCCTGTTCACGGCCGTGGGCGCCGGTTTCTACTACCATCGGCAACGCGTCGGCGCGCCCGCCCTGGATACCTTCGAGGCGAAGACGGACTGGAACTACGGCGCCGGTGTCGGCGTCGAGGTGCTGCAGGGGCCGCGCTGGGCCTGGCTGGCCGAGTTCGACTTCGTGCACCAGGAGCGCACCGGCAACACCACCGTGGCGCCGCAGCTCGGCGTCCACTACTACTGGTGACCACCGCGCCCGACCACAAACGCGATCGCGTCGACCTTCCGGCCGCCCGCCGCGCCTGGTGCCTGTACGACTGGGCCAACTCGGCGTTCGCCACGACGGTGATGGCGGCGCTGTTCCCTCCGTTCTTCCGCACCCTCGCCCTGGCCGCGGGCAAGGGCGAGGCCCAGTCCACGGCCCTGTGGGGCTATGTCACCGCCGGCGGGCTGCTCTTGACGGCGGTCCTGTCGCCGCTGCTGGGCGCCGGGGCCGACGCGCACGGCGACCGCAAGCGGCGCCTGGCCTGGACCGCGGGGGTGGGCTCGGCGCTGACGGTGGCGATGGCGCTGCTCGGTGGCGCGCACTGGCAGGTCGCCGCGCTGCTGTTCACCGCCGCCAGCCTGGCCTTCTCGCTGTCGATCGTCTTCTACGAGTCGCTGCTGCCGCACCTGGCCGAGGGCGCCGAACTGGACGCGCTGTCGGCGCGCGCCTACGGCCTGGGCTACGCCGGCGGCGGACTGCTCCTGGTGGTCAACCTGCTGTGGGTCGTCAAGCCGGGCTGGTTCCACCTGGCGGGGGCCGGCGCGGCCGTGAAGCTGTCGTTCGTCAGCGTCGGCGTGTGGTGGGCGCTGTTCACGCTGCCCCTGCTGCGCCGCGTGCCCGAGCCCGCCGGCTCCGGCGCGCCGGGCGGCCTGCGCGCCACGCTGGGGCGCCTGCGCGTGACCTTCGGCGAGATCCGCCGCTATCGTGAACTGAGCCTCCTCTTGGCCGCCTACTGGGTCTACAACGACGGCATCGGCACCATCGTCAAGATGGCCACCGCCTTCGGCTCCGAACTCGGGATCGGCCTGACGCACCTGATGGGCGCGCTGGTCGTGACGCAGGTCGTCGGGGTCCCGTCGTCGTACCTGTTCGCGGCGGCGGCCCGGCGCGTCGGCGCCCGGGCGCTCGTGCTGGGCGCGCTCGCCGGCTACGCCGTGATCACGGTCGGCGCCCTGTTCCTGCGCACCACCGCGCACTTCTACATCCTGGCCGCGGCGGTGGGCCTGGTGCAGGGCGGCGCGCAGGCGCTGAGCCGCTCGCTGTTCGCGGTGATGGTGCCGCGGCACCGGGCCGCCGAGTTCTTCGGGTTTTTCGGCGCCAGCGGGCGCCTGGCCGGCGTGGCCGGGCCTCTGGTCTTCGGGTTGACGGCCCAGATGGCCGGTTCGAGCCGGTTGGGCATCGTTTCGCTGATGGTGTTCTTCGTCGTCGGGGCCCTGCTCCTGCTGCGGGTCGACCCCGTGGCGGGGGCCGCGGCGGCGCGCGAAGCCGAGCGGCAGGCCGGCTGGTCGCCGGCCAGCTGACGGTCGCGGCCCGGACTTTGCTGGTGTAGAGTGTTCGCACAGGAAGCCCGGCGCCGCCGGGCACCGTCCCCAGAAAGGTGAGACCATGGCCAGCTCCCGTCCCGCATTCTCGAAGGACCCGCTTTACCAGATGCTCAGGGGCGACGACATCAAGGGCTTCAACGCCAAGCGCGCCGCCGGCAGCGAGTGCAACCTGCGCGATGTCGACCTGCGCGCGCTCGACCTGCGCGGCATGAACGCCGACGGCCTGGACATGAGCGGCGTCTACCTGCGGGATGCGGACATCCGCGGCATCGACTTCTCGAACACGCGGATGGAAGGCGTCAGCCTGCGCGGCGCGCGGATCTCCGGCGTGATGTTCCCGGCCGAGCTCGCGGCCGACGAGATCCGCCTGTCGGTCGAGTTCGGCACGCGCATGCGCTACAACCCGCTGCTGCGGAGCGGGGACTAGGACGAACCCGCGATGATCGCCCTGCTGCTCCACGTGGCGCGCGAGACCTGGCTCGTGGCCGCGCAGATGTCGCCCTGGCTGCTGCTGGGGTTCCTGGTGGCGGGTGCGCTGTCGACGGTGATCGCGCCGGCCTGGCTCGAACGCCACCTCGGCGGACGCGGCGCCGGGCCGGTCTTCAAGGCGGCGGCGCTCGGCGTGCCGCTGCCGCTGTGCTCGTGCGGCGTCATCCCGGTCGCGGCGTCGCTGCGCAGCCACGGGGCCAGCCGGGGCGCCACCACGGCCTTCCTCCTGTCGACGCCGCAGACGGGCGTCGACTCCATCCTCATCACCTACACGATGCTCGGGCCCGTGTTCGCGGTCTTCCGGCCGGTCGTCGCGCTGGTGACCGGGCTGGTCGGCGGCGGGCTGGTGGAGGCGTTCGTCCCGGAGGAAGCCCGTCCGGCGCCGCCGAAACCGGCGCCGCAGGCGATGGTGTTCCAGATGGCCGCGCCGGTCCCGGCGGCGGCCGCACCCGCGCCCGCGCCGACCTGGCGCGCACGCCTGCGCGAGCTGCTGGCCTACGGGCTGGTCACGCTGCCGGCCGACCTCTGGCGCGCGCTGCTGATCGGCGTCGTGCTGGCCGGGGTCATCAGCGCCGTCGTGCCGGCCGATTTCGTCGCGCGCTATGTGCATCCCGGCCCGTTGTCGGTGCTGTTGATGATGGCGGTCGGGATCCCTCTTTACGTCTGCGCCACGGCGAGCGTGCCGCTCGCGGCCGGCTTCATCTTCATGGGGCTGTCGCCCGGCGCCGCGCTGGCGTTCCTGATCGCGGGACCCGGGACGAACGCGGCCACCCTGACGACCATCGGCCGCGTGCTCGGGCGCCGCGCGCTGGGGATCTTCCTCGTGACGATCGCCGTCAGTGCCTTCGGCGCGGGCCTGCTGCTCGACGCGCTGATGCCGTGGCTCGGCCGCGCGATGCCGTCGCTGGCGCCGCCGGTGCACTGCCACGGCGAGGTGTCGCTGTGGTCGCACCTGGCCGCGGTTGCGCTCGTGCTCGTGATGGCGAACGCGGTGTGGCGCACGCGCCGGGCCGGCCGTGCGAAGGCGGCGGCGGCCGGACGCGCCGCCAGCCGGACCACCGTCTTCGTCGTCGAGGGCATGCACTGCAGCCACTGCGTGCAGAGTGTCACGCGCGCGGTCGGCGAACTGCCGGGCGTCGCGTCGTGTGTCGTGGACCTGCAGGGAGGGAGCGCCACCGTGTCGGGCCCGGCGATCGAGGCGCGGGCGGTGGTGGCGGCGATCGACGCGCTGGGCTTCCGCGGCCGCCTGCGCGACTAGTCGTCGGGCATGTTCCCTTCGCCGAGCGGCAGCAGGCGGACGCGGCCGTTCAGCAGCTTCGCCAGGCGCGGCCGGCGCACCGAGGCGCGGACAGGCAGCTTCTCGTTCCCCAGCTGGATCGTGATCCCCGACCACACTTCCTGCAGTGCCGCCAGTTCGGGGTGGCAGGCCGCTTCCGATTCGTCGATCAGCCGACGGATCACCACCTTGGCGTCCTCGATGGCCTGTGGCAGCGCCTGCAGTTCGCGCCCGAGGTCGAGCAGCGCGCGGTCGGTCTCCTCGCTGGTCGGGGCCGAATGCAGGCGGGCGATCTCCTCGGGCAGATTGTGGCGGCGGGTCTCGAGCGCAGCCAGGTCCTCCTCGAGGTGCGCCACGCGCGGCTCGATGAGGTAGTCGACGCCCGCCACCAGCAGCGTCCCGGTGGCGCCCGCCGCGCCGGCCTGCCCGGCCGTGATGCCGCCGCGCGCGATCGTGGTGCCGCCGGCCAGGCGTCCGCCCGACACCAGCACGCGCCCGAGCGTGCGGATATACGAGTGCGAGATCTCATTGCCTGCGTTCACGTCGCCGATGGCGTCGATCGTCACGTCGCGCAGGTAGCGCGCCTGCACGCCGCCGCCCACTTCGATGCGGTGGCCCTCCTGGCCGACGATGCCGCCGGCCACCGAGAGGTTGCCGCCCGCCGTGATGTTGCAGGGCTCGATCATGCCGCGCACGGCGATGTCGCCGCCGACCTCGACGGTGACGCCCTGCTCGATGTCGCCCTCGACCTGCAGCGTCCCCGGATGCTTGATGTTGCCCGTGGACAGGCCGAGGTTGCCCTTGATGATGTAGACGTCGTCCACCGTGAGCGTGCCGTTGTTCAGGCGCACGCGGCCCGAGACGTCGGCCTCGATCCACACGATGCCGGCGCCGTCCTCGCGCTGGGTGACACCCTTGCCGCAGCGCATGCGCTCCTTCTGCGGCCGCGAAACGGGGATCTTCACGCCGAAGACGTTCAGCCCGGGCTCGCCCATGATCGGCGGGTGCACCTTCAGGACGCACTCGCCGGCGGTGACGGCGCGGTTGTCGAGCTTCGCCCAGAAGTCGATGGCGCCGGTCGCGGCATCGACTTCCCAGCCCTCGGCAAAGAAGTCGCGCGCCCATTCGAGGCGTCCGTCCTGCGACGGCTCGGCCGGGTAGCCCTCGATGAGCGGCTGCGCGTGGAGCGGGCCGCCGTCCGCGGCATCGGCTGCCAGCATATCCGCCAGCATATCGGCGTCGGGGTGTTCGGGGATCTTCAGGCGCTCGAACGCGGCAAGGATGGCGGCGACGTTGCCCTCGAGGTCGGCCCGGGGGTCGGGGCAGTCCAGCAGCACGCGCAGGCTGTCGTCCGACACGTAGACACTGACCGCACCCGCGCGGGCATGCGGGCCAGCGGGGGGCTCGCAGACGGCGTTGGCGCCGCTTGCGGCGCCGCGACTGTGGCGGTTGTCGGTCATCGGACCGGGCCTTTCCGGGGGCGGCTGCCCACCGGCCGGCGCAAAGTGACACTTCCGTTACATGTTATCGGCCACGATCAGGTGGGATTTAGCGCGTTCCGTCGGGCGGCGAGCCCGGTTCGCCGCGCCGGGGCTGCCACGGGGGCGGCGCGGGGGCGTCGGGCCCCACGCCGGCGACGGCGGCATCGACCGCGTCCCAGATCGCATCGGCTGCCCGGTCGGCGGCGCGCCGGGCGGCAGCGGGATGGACGGCGGGTGCAGGGGCGGCGGCCGGTTCGTCGAAGATCACGGCAGCCTGGCCCCCGCCGAGGGGGATGACGACCGGCGAGCCGGGTTTGGCGTCCCGCAACGGGCGCCCGGAATGCCCGGGGGCCAGCGGCGCTTCGGCGCGGTGGCGCGCCCAGATCAGGACCAGCAGGGCCGTGGTGAGGGCCCCGGCGGCCGTCACGCCGGCCAGCGCCGCCCGGGGGTCGAGGGGGCGCGACAGCCACAGGGCGGCCACCGTGCCGCCGAGCACAGTCAGGCCGACGCCAAGCGTCGCCAGGATACGTCGTGGGCGGGCAGCGTGCATGGCCACCCCAAAGCACGACTTGTGCCATTGCGGCGTCCTCGCCGGGACTAGCAGGTGTTTACTGGGCATTCTCCAAAACACAGCGACACAAAAACTTAGCTCAACCCTGACGAAATCGGGCCGATGATATCCGGGTCAGTCGTCACGTACCTGCGGTCATTGATGGGGGATGTGTTGCCTCAGTACGTCCTGCGCGACCTCGTTTACACGACCGGCGACCTGGCGGCGCTGCCGACCACGGTCGTCCGGTTGCTGGACCTGCTGAAGGACCAGACCTGCGCCGCGGACAAGGTAGCCGTTGTGCTCGACCAGGACGCGGCGATGACCGCGAACGTCCTGAAGCTGTCCAACTCGGCGTTCTACGGGGCGCGGGGGACGGTCGCGACGACACGTCAGGCCCTGGTGCTTCTGGGCAACCGCGCGGTGCTGACCCTGGCGTTCGCCGCGGGCATGGTCCCGGTGATGCGCCGCCACCTGGTCGGCTACGGCATCGAGCGCGACCGTTTCTGGACGCACAGCCTCAACGCGGCGATGGCCGCCGGCGCCGTGATGGAGCGCCTGGACGGGCCCGAGCGCGCCTGTGAGGCGTTCAGCGCGGGCCTCGTGCACGACATCGGCATGCTCGCGCTCGATTCCCACCTCGCCGCCAACGGCATGCAACTGGTGCCTGCGTTCCCGCTGTTCAACGTGAGCGAACGCGAGCGCCAGTCGCTCGGCTTCGACCATACGGAGGCGGGCGGCCTTTTGGCCGCGAACTGGGGCTTCCCGCCGGCGCTGGCCGTGGCGATCACGCACCACCACCGGCCCTGGGATGTGCCTTCGGACCCGGGCCTCGTCACCGCGGTCATGGTGGGGGACATCGTCGCGCAGATGGCCGCGGACGGGCTGTCGCCCGAGGCCTGGCCCGAGGCGCTCGAATTCCTTGCGCCGCGGGGGCTGGTTGGTGATGATCTGCGCGCCCTGGCCGAATCGATCGTTAACGCCCCGGAGGAGGCCCTGGCCCGCGCCACGCGCGCGCCCGGCACGTCATGGCAGCCGCTGACTCCCGCATCGATTTCCTGATCGCCCTGGGGCGCGCGCTCCACGAGAACGGCATTCCCGCCCACCGCCTCGAGGACACGCTCGGCGTGGCCGCATCCCGGCTGGGGCTCCGCGCCGAGTTCTTCTCCACGCCGACGTCCCTCATCTCCGCCTTCGGCGAACCCGGCGGCCAGCAGACCTCGCTCTCGCGCGTGACGCCGGGCGAACTGCGGCTCGACCGCATCGTCGCGCTGGACGATGTGGTGGAGGCGCTCTGGCGCAATGAACTCACGGTCGAGGCGGCGCACGCGCGGCTGCGCGAAGTCGCCGCGACCTCCTCGCCCTACGGACCGGCGCTGACCGTTGCCGCACTGGCGATCGCCTCGGGCGCGGCGGCGCGGTTCTTCGGCGCGGGCCTGGCCGAGGTCATCGCCTCGGCGGGGGCGGGCCTGGTGATCGGCGTCCTGGGCGTTGCTGCGCAGCGCTCGGTGACCGTCGGGCGCGTGTACGAGTTCGCCGCGGCGATGACCGCGACGCTGCTGGCCGTCGTCGCGGGCGCGCTCTGGCCGTCCCTGGCGGTGGCGCCGGTCGTCGTCTCGAGCATCATCGTGCTGTTGCCGGGGCTGACCCTGACCGTCGCCCTGAACGAACTGGCCACCGGTCACCTCGTCAGCGGCACGGCGCGGCTGACCGGGTCGCTGATGACGCTGCTCAAGCTGGGTTTGGGCGTGGGGCTGGGGCAGCAACTGGCGACGCTGCTGCCGGCGCTGGCCGTGCGCGCCGGCGCGCAGCCGACGGCGCTGCCGGACTGGACGCTGGCGCCGGCCTTGCTGGTGACGGTCCCGGCGCTGGGCGTGCTCTTCCGTGCGCGCTGGCGCGAGCTGCCGTGGATGCTGGCCGCGGTCGTGACCGCGTTCGGCGGGGCGCGGCTGGGTGTCCACCTGCTGGGCCCGGCCCTCGGCGCCCTGCTGGGCGCGCTGCTGGCCGGGCTGGCCGGCAACGTCTACGAGCGCCGTCGCCGTCGCCCGGCCGTGGTGATGGTGCTGCCGTCGCTGATCATGCTGGTGCCCGGGTCCATCGGTTACCGCAGCCTGTCCTTCCTGATGGAACGCAACATCGTGGCCGGCATCGACAGCGCGGTCACGGCGCTGCTGGTCGGCGTCTCGCTCGTGGCGGGGCTGCTGCTGGCCAACGTCCTGCTGCCGCCGCGCAACCCCCTGTGACCATTGGGCCTTGGGCGGCCGGGCCCGCGGGCATGCCCGTTGACGCCCCGGCTCCCGACCCGTACAATGCCCGCCGGGAACCGCAGCCCCGTCTTCGCGCCCCGGCGTGTCCCGCGTGACCACCTGCCACCTGGAGGCCAGCATGACGCAATCCGCGTCCGCCGCTGCTGCGACGCCCGCGAAGGGCCATCCCCGCGGCCTGAAGCCGCTCTTCTTCACCGAGATGTGGGAGCGCCTGGGCTTCTACCTGATGCTCGGCATCCTCTTCCTGTACGTGACCGACACCGAGCGCGGCGGCCTCGGCTTCACCAACGCGGCGGCCGGCGAGGTCTACGGCACGTACATGGCGTTCGTGTACTTCACGCCGTTCATCGGCGGCATGATCGCCGACCGCATCCTCGGCTACCGGCGCAGCGTGCTGTTCGGCGGCCTGCTGCTGGCGGCGGGCTACTTCAGCCTGGGCATCCGCTCGATGCCGACGTTCTACGCCGGCCTGGCGCTGCTGTGCCTGGGCAACGGCCTGTTCAAGCCGAACATCTCGGCAATGGTCGGCAACCTCTACACGCCCGGTGACACCAGGCGCGACGCCGGCTTCAACATCTTCTACATGGGCATCAACATCGGCGCCGCGATCTCGGCGCTGCTGGCCGCGCCGCTGCGCAACCTGTGGAGCTTCAACACCGCGTTCGCGGCCGCGGGCGTCGGCATGCTCGTGGGCGTGACGGTCCTGGTGCTGAACTGGAAGCGGTTGGAGGGGGCCGACCGCAAGCCCGAGGTGAAGCCGGGCGACTTCGGCCTGAAGCAGATGTTCCTGACGATCCTCGCGCCGGCGCTCGGGTTCGGCGTCATCGGCTACTTCGCGGGCAAGCACCTGCCCTTCGTCACCGGCAGCATCGGGCCGGTCACGTTCGCCTTCCTGGTCGGCATGCTGCCGGTAGCGTTCTACTTCCTGTCGCTGGTGCGGCGCGCCAGTCCGGACGAGAAGCCCGGCCTGGCCGCGCTCATCCCCGTGTACGTGGCGGGCGGCGCCTTCTTCATGATCCTGCACCTGAGCGGCGGCCTCTTGACGGTGTTCGCCGAGCGCAGCACCGACCGCCGGGCCGAGTGGATCCCGACAGCCACCGAGTTCTACGCGCAGAAGGCGATGCCGAGCTATTTCGGCAACGCCGGCCCGGCGGTGCCGAGGCCGGACGAGCGCACGCTCGTCGTGATGCCGCAGGTGAACGAGGCGATGTTCGGCGCGCGCATCCTCAGCGAGGGCGCCGTGGCGACCCTCGGCAGCGATCCGGTCCTCGGCGTCACGGTCAACAAGTGGCCAGGCACGCCGGGCATCGACGGCGCGCTGGCCTGCCGCGTGTTCCCGGACGCCAACGTGGCGCTGTCGCGCTCGCAGGACGCCCACGGCGCGGCCACGACCAGCGTCAAGGTCACGCCCGAGAAGGCCGCGCCGACGGGCCAGGTCGTGCTGACGCGCGACGTGCAGGGCCGCCAGGTCCCGCTCGTCGTCGTTTCGCAGGCCTCCTACGACGCGGTCTACGCCAAGGCGAACGCCGCGACGCCGCGCGTGGCGCCCGGCCGCTACGTGCGCCTGCTGAACGCCGAACTGCTGACGGGCTTCCTCAACCCGTTCTTCGTCGTCGTGCTGACGCCGGTCGTGGTCTGGTTCTTTGCGCAGCGCATGAAGGCCGGCAAGCCGGTCAGCACCGCGCGCAAGATCTTCTACGGGATGATCATCACCACGGTCAGCCTGCTGGTGATGGCGCTCGGAGCGCGCATGGGCCAGGACGGCGCCGCGAAGACCTCGATGATGTGGCTTGCTTCCTACTACATGATCATCACCTTCGGCGAGCTCTGCCTGTCGCCGATGGGCCTGTCTCTGGTCACGAAGCTGGCGCCGACGCGGCTGGTCGGCCTGATGATGGGCGGCTGGTTCCTGGCGACGGCGGTCGGGAACAAGATGAGCGGCTTCATCAGCGGCCTCGAGCCGGGGACCACGATGTTCGTGGTGCTGGCGATGGCGATCCTGGGCGTGGCCGGGTTCATCTTCCTGATGCTGCCGCGGCTGGACGCGGCGATCCGCAAGTACGGCGCCTGAGGGCCGACGTCAAGGAGCGCCGGCGACAAGCCGGCAATGGACAGGAACGGGGCCCGTCGCCCTGGCGAAGGACGGCCGGGCCCCTGTGACATAGACGCGGCGGCGGGGCCCTCGGGATCGGGTCGTTGCCGTCGCGGCAAAGCAAGGAGATACGGTGAAGCGCGCTTTCATGATCTGGACGGTGACCTTCCTCTCGACCCTGGCGTTCCTGGTGTGGCAGAAGGTCTCGGGGCCCACCTACGAAGTGAAGTTCCACGAAACCGTCGCCGGGGCCCATGTCTCGGGCCGGCTGCTGCGGACGCACAGCATCAACGCCGACATGCCCGTGACTGTGCACGCGCCGGACGAGGGCGTGACGGCCGTCGTGCAATGGCGCCGCTACCCGACCAGCGAGGATTGGCAGGACCTGCCGATGACCCGCGACGGCCAGGTGCTGCGGGCCGTGCTGCCGCGCCAGAAGATGGCCGGCAAGCTCGAGTACCACGTGCACATCAGCAAGGACGGGCAGTCGGTGCAGGTGCCGCCAAAGACGGCCGCCGTCGCGCGCTACAAGGGCGATGTGCCGGCGATGATCCTCATCACCCACGTCACCTGCATGATCGTCGGCATGTTCTTCTCGACCGCGTGCGGGTTGACGGCGCTGCTGGGCGGCCGCGGTTCGCTGCGGCGGCTGTCGGAGCTCACGTTCCTGTTCCTGCTGGTGGGCGGCTGCATCCTCGGGCCCATCGTCCAGAAGTACGCCTTCAACGCGTACTGGACGGGCTGGCCCTTCGGCGGCGACTGGACCGACAACAAGCTGGCCGTCGGCGCCCTGGTGTGGCTGGTCGCCGGTCTGCGTTGCCGGGCTTCGGAGCCGGGCAGGCCGGTCGGCAAGTGGTGGGCCGTGGCGGCGATGATCACGATCTTCATCGCCTACGGCATCCCGCACAGCTTCCACGGCTCGACGCTCGACTACAAGACGGGCGAGCACATCCAGGCGCTGGCCCGCATCATCGGCCTGCCGGTGGGGTGAGGGCGGTCCGCCCCGTTGGCGAATTGCGGAGGCGCGGCTCCCGGTCGCGCCTCCGCGTCTCAACCGGGATGACGCTTTGGAATGGCAGGACGATTGCCGTCAACCGCCGGGCGGCCGGCCGCGAGGCGGCGGACATCGGGGTGCTCATTGAGCGCGCCGACCGGTGGGCGAGGGCTGCCGAGCGCGATGCCCTTGCCGCCATGATCGAAGGGGGCGTGCCCGCAGGGAAGTCCGCGGCCCGCATGGTCTTCGGCCAGGCCGACTATGCCGTCGATGCGGCGGCGCGCCTCGAGCAGGTGCTCAACAGGTTGCGCAAGCGCATGCCCGAAGCAGCCGGCGCCGAACTGGAGGTCGCGCAGTCCGCGTTCCGCGACGATTTTCGCCGGGCCCGCCAACCATTTGCCGCCCGTCATCGTCATAACCCCGTGAGCGCCTGCATCACCTCCACGCGCCCGGGGGACACCCGCGTGACCGTCGATTCCGCACGACCAGGACCCGTCGCCGACGATCGCGCGGTTTTCGAGCAGATCTACCGGCGTCATGCGGCCCGCGTCCTGCTGCGGGCCATGTTCAACGAAACGGGGAAGGTGCGCCATGAAGCATGACCTGCCGTGGGATCCCGCCGAGGGCGACGTCGCCTTCAGCGGTCGCCTGTCGGCCCTGGCGGCCGGGTTGCGCGAGGACGGCGTGGAGCCCGCCCGCGACCTCTGGCCGGACATCGAGCGCGCGATGGACGCGAAGGTCGAGGCCGACGTACACCTGAACACGCTCAACGGCAAGATGGACATCCGCAGGAAGTAGGCGCTGCCGGCGCACCCGTAGC
Source organism: uncultured bacterium (assembly GCA_903859215.1). Lineage (GTDB taxonomy): Bacteria > Krumholzibacteriota > Krumholzibacteriia > LZORAL124-64-63 > LZORAL124-64-63 > CAINDZ01. The sequence continues at coordinate 20,246 of CAIOLW010000376.1, forward strand.
CTGGCGAGGTGGGGACACGAAGATCCCGGGCAATCCGCAGGCCGAAGGCCGAGGACA
>CAIOLW010000377.1 GCA_903859215.1 uncultured bacterium
CGCCGTCCAGCAGGCACAGGCGGCCGCTGGCCACCGGTTGCCCGTCGCACTCGCCCAGCACGTGGGTCGCCGCTGCATCGGCGTCGTCGAATTCGTCAGCCCAGCCCACGCCCTGCTCGTCGTGGAAGACGATGCCGCGCACGACCATCACGCGCAGCACGTCGGCCGGGGTCGCGGCCACGCGAAAGACGACGCGGTCGTCGTCCTCGATTTCATCGTCGAGTTCATCATCGCGCACTGACACGGGTGCCGCCTCCGTCCGTGTGTTATCATGCCCGGGAAGCGGCCGTGCGGCCGCTTGCGGAATATATACCCACTGCGCCCGAAAGGCACCCCGCGATGCGCCTGCCCGGCTCCGGACAACACGTGTTCTCCACCGCGCGCGGCCCGGTCGGCCTGGCCTGGACGCCGCGGGGCGTCTGCCGGCTCGACATCGGCCAGCCCGACGCCGCCACGACCCGGGAGGCGCTCGCGGAGCGGTGCCCCGACCTGCCGTACATCGCGCGCCCGGCCGCCCCGGTCGCCGCGCTCGCCGCCCGCCTGCGCGCCGGCCTGGCCGGCGGCGACGACGACTACCGCGACATCCCGGTCGACGACGGCGATGCCCCCGAGTTCGCCCGCCTGGTCTGGCGCCGCCTGCGCAAGGTGCCGCGCGGCTCGGTCATCACCTACGGCGAACTGGCGAAGGCCTGCGACCGCCCGCAGGCGTCGCGCGCCGTGGGCCGCATCATGGGCGCCAACCCGGTGCCCGTCATTGTGCCCTGCCACCGGTGCGTCGGGGCCGACGGCTCGCTGACCGGCTTCTCGTCGGCCGGCGGCCTGCCGCTCAAGGCGCGGCTGCTGCACGACGAGGGCTGGGTGCGCGATGAAGAGCACGCGCGCGGCCTGGCCCACCTCTGCAGGGTGGACCCGAAGATGCGCGCGCTCATCCGCCGCCACGGCCCGTACCTGGCGCGCGCCGACCGGCCGCGGCCGCCGTGGGAATCGCTGGTGACCGCCATCATCCACCAGCAGCTCTCGCTGAAGGCGGGGCAGACCATCGCCGGCCGCGTAAGCGACCTGGTGCCCGGTCCCGGCTACCCGACGCCCGCGCAGATGCTCGCCATCGACACGACCGTCTTGCGCTCGGTCGGCCTCTCGAACGCGAAGGCCGGCTACGTGCACGACCTGGCCGCGCGCGTGGCCGACGGCCGGCTCGACCTGCGCTCGCTAAGGCGGATGGACGACGACGCGGTGATCGAGGCGCTGACGACGGTGCGCGGCATCGGCGAGTGGTCGGCGCACATGCACCTGATCTTCCACCTCGGCCGCCTCGACGTGCTGGCCACCGGCGACCTCGGCCTGCGCGCGGCCGCCGGCAAGCTGTACGGGCTGGGCGAGCACGCGACGCCGGCGCAGCTGACGGAGATCGCCGAGCCGTGGCGGCCGTACCGCTCGATCGGGTCGTGGTACCTGTGGGAGGGGCTCGACAACGGCGGCATCTAGCGCGCGCCACGACGAAAACGGGGCGGCATGGCCCGAAAGCCACCGCCGCCCCGACCCATCCCCACGGGTACCTTGGTCACTTGAGCTAGTTGTCGAGCGCCCCGCCGGCGATCCACAACCGCACCTTCTCCAGTTCGCCTGCCGACAGCGCCGCCCCGCCCAGCGGCATGCGATCACCGGTCGACACATCGCCCTGCAGCTTCCGGTACAGCACCGACGCCGCCGGGTCGCCCGGCACCACGCGCGAGCCGCCGTAGGTCGCCGACGCAACGCCCACGAGCATCGCCGTCCCCGCCGTCGAGCGCAGGTCCATGCCCGCATTGGCGACCGCCCCGTGGCACGACGTGCAGTGCGCGTCCCAGATCGGCTGCACGTCGGCCGCGTAGGTCGCGGTCGGCGGCATGTTGATGGGCGGCGCGCCGGTCGGGTCACCGCTGTCCGAGCACCCTGTGAGGGTCAACAGGCATGCAAGGAACAGGGCCCCTACCACCACCGGCGCGCCCAGCGTCGCCATGAGGTCCAATGATGACTGTGACGACGCTGGAACCGACAAGGTCGTAGCCCCGCGAGGCCCCCTCATGGTGGGCATCATGGCGTCCTTTCGAGGGTGATGGCCACGCGGACGAGCTGCTCCTCGGCCAGCTTCATGAACAGCATCTGCGGCCGCGCGATGCCGTAGTCCGCCAGGCGGACCGGGAATTCGGCCTTCACGACGATCGTGCCGGCCGTCGGGCGCGACAGTTCCATCGGCACGACCACCGGCCGGCGGACGCCGTGCAGTTCGAGTTCCCCCGAGAACTCGAGGCTGACGGATCCGCCCACCGGCAGGTCGGAAGCGGCCTTCGGCGTGACGACGCCCCCGCGCAACCAGGCCTGCGGGAAGCGGTCGGTGTTCAGGTGGTTCTCGCGCATGTGCTGGTTGCGCTTGGACAGGCCGGTGTCGAGCGAGGCCATGTCGACGGCGACTTCCAGCGTGACGTTGCCCGCCAGGTGGCCGACATCGCAGGCGCACGCGCCGCTGACCAGCTTCGTCCTGCCGGTGAAGGTTTCCATGGGGGCCTTCGAGACGAACTCGACCTGCGTGCCGTCGCCGGCCTTGACCTGCCAGCGCGCGGTGGCGGCCTGCGCCGGGGCGCGAAGCGCCAGGAGCGCCAGCACCACCGACATCGCCAGGAACATCCGCTTCGTCATCGTCCACCCCTTAGGCTATCGGCGTCCGCATCAGTACAGGAAGTGCACCACCAGTTCCGCGTCGTTGTGCGTATTGTCGGCGACATCGTCGCCCCGGTCCACGCGCCAGTGGTTGGCCATCGCCTGCAGTCCCAGCCCCGGCCGCGCGAACCAGGCCACCCCCGCGCCGACGCGGTAGCGCGCGCCGCTCCTGAGCGCGCGGTCGGGATCCTGGAACCCGTACACGGCGCGCAGGGCCAGGCCGCGCTGCACATCCAGCGTCACTTCGTGCGTCACCAGCCTGCCGGTCCGGTTGTCGCCGCGGGTCTCGTCCACTTCGCCCAGCCACGTCCACGGCCCGGCCGATGCGTACCAGAACACGCCGCCGGCCCGTCGCGCCCCCGCCCCGACACCGCGCTGCCACACCGACGACCCGGCGCCCAGGCGCACCGCGCCCAGTTCACGCCGCATCAGCGCGCGCGCCACCCAGGCATCGCCGATCTCGGCGCCGCCCTGCACCATCGACGCCGTCGCCGACAGCCCGCCCAGGGCATAGCCGGCCTCGACGCCCTCGCCGAGCAGCGCATGCGGGTCGTCGATGCCGTCGGGCGTGAAGAGGAAGCGCCGCGAAAACTGGCGGTGGTCGTCGAAGCGCCAGCCGTAGTCGGGCGTGAAGCGGCCGGCCTTGAGGTAGCCGTGCGGGATCAATCCGTACGCCAGGCCGAAGGCCTCGGCCTCGTGCGGACCCATCTCGGCGTAGATCTCGATGTTGCCGGGCGCCGCAAGGCCGACGTACACATCGCCCTGCATCGCCAGCAGCATGCTCGGGCCGCCCTCCTGCGCCCAGGCGAGCGTGCGCAGGTCCGCGCCGACGGTCACGTCCACCGGCAGCGCCGCGCCGGCGCCATCCCCCGCCGCCGGTTTCGTCGTGCCGCCCGCGAGCTCCGTCGGAACCAGGTACTGCGTCGCGTAGGCGTTGCGCAGCCCGCCGCCCGTCGGGTTGACGTGGCACAGGCGGCAGTCCTGCCCGTAGCGCGCGGTATACCGGGGGAGGGCCATGGCATTGTCGGCCGCGGTCCAATGCACCGCCAAAGCCACAGCCACTCCCACCGATCTCCGCATCGCTCCGCTGGCCAGCCGCGACCAGGGTCGCGTGATCCGTGTCCTGATGCCGCGCATCGTCCCCCCGTCACCGCATCCCCGCCCACCACGACCGGAAACGGCCGGGGGTCGAGGGCTTGAGGAAGGCGGTCCCGTCGTTGCACCCGGCGGGTGGATCACGGGCGATGCGCCCACCGCCGGTCGCGCAGGTTGTCCGACTCGGGACGGGACCGCCAAACCTGCCGCCTTGAATCGTTCGTCGGGGATAACGATACTCAGAAACGGAACCGCCATCTGTGACCGAGGTCACACATGGCGGTCTTTTTTTCCCGGATGCCGGAAGCGGTTGTGCGGAAGGCGGTTGGGCTAGTCGGCGACGGCCACCAGTGCGCGCATCCCGGCGGCGTCGTTCAGCGTGATGCGGCCCCGCCCCAGCAGGATCGCGCCCTGGTTCTCGAAGTCCTTCAGCAGGCGGCTGATCGGTTCGCGGGCGGCGCCCAGCTCGGCGGCGATGGCCTCGTGGGTCACCTGCAGCTCGCGCGTGCCGCCGGGGCCGAAGAACCCGTCGGCCAGGTACTGCGCCAGGCGCAGGTCCAGCTTCTTGAAGGCGATCTCCTCGACCAGCGACATCACGTCGGTCATGCCGGCGGCCATGATCGAGAACACGTGCGTGCGCAGCGACGGTTCGGCGCCGACCCAGCCGCGGAACGTGTCGGGCGGGATCACGAGCGCAACCACTTCCTCTTCCACGCGCGCGCTGGCCGGCGACGTCACGCCCGTCAGCGCGCCCAGCAGGTTCAGCAGGCACAATTCGCCCGCGCGCACCCAGTAGAGCGTGATCTCGCGACCCGACGCGCTCGACTTGTAGACGCGCAGCGCGCCCTGGCCGATCAGGCCGACGCCCGGCGCGTGGTCGCCTTCACAGACGAAGTAGCCGCCGGGCTTCACGCGCACCAGCTGCCCGGCGCCGCGCACCTTCTGCTGGAATTCGGGGCGGGCGTTCCGGTAGAACTCGAACTTCTCGAGGATGCTGTCACTGTGCATGGCGATGTGTCTCCGTGGACCGGGCGGAGAAGGCCGCCGTCGAACAGCCGCCGGCGAGCCCGTGATTGGAAATGATAACTAAGTTCACAATACGAATGGCGCCCGCCGATGGCCAGCCCGGGCCGCCGACGCATCCGCAATGCATTGATTTTAAATAATTTGAGGAGTTCAGGCGACCGGCGTGGACACGGACGCGGCCGGGATCGCCTTGTCGGAGACGCCCGCAACGGCGCCCGGCGGCAGGCCCTCGCCCAGCACCCAGCGGCGCAGCATCTCGGACACCAGCTCGGCGCGCACGGGCTTGCTCAGGTAGTCGTCCATGCCGGCGGCCGTGCAGCGCTCGCGGTCGCCGGCCATCGCGTGCGCGGTCATCGCGATGATGGGCGTCCGCGCCGCGCGGCTGTCCATGCGCCGAATCTGGCCGGTGGCCTCGTAGCCGTCCAGCTCGGGCATCTGGCAGTCCATGAAAACCAGGTCGTACTCGAAGTTCGCCAACATCTGCACGGCCTCGCGGCCGTTGGCCACCATGTCGACGCGCAGGCCCAGCTTCTCGAGGATGTACTGCGCCACCTTCTGGTTGAAGGGGTTGTCCTCGGCCACGAGCACGCGGCAGCCGTGCAGTTCGCCGGCCAGCGTGGCGGGCTCGTCACCGAGTTGGTTGCCGTCGAGCGAGGCCTGCGCGATCTCGGCCTCGGTCGCGCGGCGCAGCGGCAGTTCCAGCCGGAAGCACGAGCCCTGGCCAACGTTGCTCTCGGCGTCGAGCACGCCCTCCATCAGCTCGGCCAGCTGCCGGCTGATGGCCAGGCCCAGGCCGGTGCCGCCGTAGCGGCGCGTCGTCGACGTATCGGCCTGCGTGAAGCGCTGGAACAGGTCCGGCAGCCGTTCGGCCGGGATGCCGATGCCCGTGTCCCTGACCTTGACGGCCCACACCGTCACGCCGCCGGGCGCCGGATGCCACGCGCCCTCGATCGTGACGACGCCCGACTCGGTGAACTTGATCGCGTTGTTGACCAGGTTGGTGATGATCTGGCGGATGCGCCCGGCATCGCCGACCACGGCCCCCGGCGCGCCGTGAGCCAGCCGGCAGGCGATGCGCAGGCCCTTGGCCTCGGCGGTGCCGCGCATCAGTTCGGTCACCTCGGCCAGCAGGCGGTGCATGTGGAACGGCGCCGGCTCGATCTCCAGCCTGCCCGCCTCCACCTTGCTGAAGTCCAGGATGTCGTTGATGATCGCCAGCAGCGATTGCCCCGAGTCGAACACGATGCGCGCGTAACCGCGCTGTTCCTCGGAAAGCTCGGTGTCCAGCAGGATGCCGGTCATGCCCAGGATGCCGTTCATCGGCGTGCGGATCTCGTGCGACATGTTCGCCAGGAACTCGCTCTTGGCCAGGTTGGCGGCGTCGGCGTTCTCCTTGGCGACGGTCTTCTCGCGGATCTGCTCGAGCATGTCGTTGAACGCCTCGACCAGCGTGCCCGTCTCGTCGCCGCTGGTGCGCTGCGCGCGCAGCGAGAAGTCCTGCTCGGCCGACACGCGCCGCGCCACCTTCACCAGCTCGCCCAACGGCCGCGTGATCAGCCGCTGCAGGCGTTCGGACAAGCCCAGCACCACCAGCAGCGCCAGGACCATCGCCCCCAGCTGGATCATCACCATGTTGAAGAAGCGCGCCTGCGCCGACTCGAGGCTCTTGCGCAGGTGGATGGTGCCCACGCGGTCGCCGTCGAACGCGACGGTGCGGTAGACGTCCATGCCGGTGGCGTCGAAGACGGTGCGCGGCTGGCCGTTCTCGGTCGGTTCGGGCTCCCGGGCGATGTCGCGCGAGAAGTTCGCGAACAGCTTGCCGCCCTTGTCGTACAGGCAGGCCTCGACGATGGCGGGATTCGCGCGCAGCGACTGCAGGATCTCGCCCGCCACGGTGTGGTCGTCGAACATCAGCGCGGCGGCGCAGGTGCTGCCGAAGACCTCGGCGGTGATCTCCAGTTCGCGGGACAGGCGCGCACGGAAGCTGTAGTGGTCGTAGACGGTCATCACCAGGCTGACCATGAGCACGGCCAACGTGACGGACACGCCCAGGATCCACCTGAGTTTGGTGCGAATCGGCAGGTCGTGCATGGACGACAAAGCGAACGTTCCCCCGGGATGATGACGGCGCCATCGCCACCGCCTGTCCGCGGTCGCGCCGGCCCGTTCCCAACCCGGCAAGCATCGGCAGGATAACAGTTTGCTTTAGGAGGATCCGCCGGCGGGGGCCAGCGGGCGGCCGAACCGGAACCCCGCCCCCAGGCGCAGGCTCCAGGCGCCGCCGGACAGGGAATCGGAGGCGTCATCGTGAGCCAGGACGGTGTCGTTGCGGGGCCCCAGCCACTCGCGACGGACGTCCAGGCCCACGACCAGCGCCCGGCGCGGGTCCTGCCACCGCAGGCCCACACCCAGGCTGGCGTTCATCGTCGCCAACACGAAGTCCCGCTTGAGGAAAGGCCGCACGCTGTCGTAGCCCACGCCCCCGAACACGTCGACCGCGACGCGGCCCACCTGCGCCAGCGACTTGCCCAGCTCGAGGCCCAGGTAGACGGCATTGAAACGGTCCGACATCGCCCGCGTGCCGTCGCGCACCACCACGTAGGGGCGGCTGGCGCGGCCCAGCCGCACCTCCACCGGCATCCGCAGGAACCACCCGGGCAGGCGCTGCTCCAGCAACACGCCCACCAGCGCCTTGTCCCCGGCCAGGGCCACGTCGCCGGTGGGGCTCCAGGCGCCGGTGGTCACCAGCAGGCTGGTCGGCCCCGTTGGGTTGACGCCGACCGTGATGTCATCCGCGTACCCGCCGGCAGCGATGACCGTACCGCGCGTCGATGCCAGCGCCTGGTCGGGGTGTTCGCGGTACCAGCGCAGCCAGGTGTCAGCCAGTTGGCTTTCTCCCAGCAATTTTTCGGCTTCGTCGAGGCGCCAGCTGTACTCCAGGCAGAAGTACGCGGCCAGGGACCCGTCACTCTGGTGCGGCAACAGCTGGTCCGCGAACGTGGTGGTGAAGGTGTCGAAGTCGATGCGCCCGGACGTCAGCGTGGCCTCGTCGCGCGACTCCCACGCGTCCAGCTGCGCGGCGATGGCCCCGTCATAGAGGCTCTCGTCGAAGGCGCCATCCCAGATCGCCGCCAGGATGCGCGTGCGCACCAGCGGTTCCGACTCGCCGCAGCGATCGCCCCAGAACACCAGGAAGTCGGCCAGCAGGTCGGGGCGATCCAGTTCCACCAGGCGCGGCACCAGCGCCCACGCCGTCTCGGCCACGCGCTCGGC
>CAIOLW010000378.1 GCA_903859215.1 uncultured bacterium
AAGCCAAGCCCCGCGAGGACAACCGTTCGCGTGGCGGCGGCGGCGGCGGCGGCGGTCGTTGGTAAGCTGAACCGTCAGCCTGCGGGTTGATGTTGGAGCCCCGCTGCTCTTGGAGTGGCGGGGCTTCGCTATGTCACAAAGCGGATGATGCATGCAGTTGCGCCGGCGCAAGTCTCCCGATGTCGTGAGAGTTGCGCCGGCGCAAGTGCGTCCGGCAACAGGAAACAGGCCGCACGAGGCCGCGATGGCGTCAGTCGGCCTGCGGGGCCCGGCTGCCCCCGCCATGGCGTTGCCGGTACTCGCGAATCATCGCGGCCTGCACATCGCGCGCGGCCGCCCGCCATTCCATCGCCGTCACGAGCGGCACATCGAAGTACTCGTGGATCATGCGCGCGCCGACCAGGTGACGGATGTCGTCGTCGCTCAGCACCATCACGTGACGATGATCGCGCCGGTACTTCCGCCAGTGCCCGTAGGCGTTGCCGTAGGGAGGGCCCGGGTCGCGCTCGGGCGACAGGAAGAACACGTCGACGGCGATGCGGCTGCGCTTCGAGATCTCGAACCAGCCGAGGCCCTGCTTGCGCAGGCCGGCGAAGGACGCGGGGTCCAGGTTGCTCTGGCTGGCGAGGAAGAGCGCCACGGCCAGGTCGTCGGGATCGGGATAGCAGCGGCGCTGCAAGTCCTCGAGGACACGGGGTTCGCGGTCGAAGCAACGTGACGCGATGGCGGCGAACAGGCTCGCATCGTCACCCGCGTGCACGTTGGCGCCGAAGTTGACGTCGCCGCGGGCGAGGGCCGAGCCGCCGCTCATCAGCAGCGCCAGCAGGCAGAGTGTGGCTGTGCGTTTCATGGGCCGCAAACCTCCGGACGGGGCAAGCCGTTGAAACCGGCGTCGTAGGACGTCGGTTCCGGCGCGTGGTGACCTGCAATCCCCGTTCCTGCCCGGTGGGAACCGTGCCGGAAGGTTTGCAACTCCGTTGTGTGACAACGACTTGCGTGTGCCTCCGGGCGGGCGCCAGCGCCCTGTGCCCGTGCGGGTTGCGCGGCAGTTTCGAGCGGGACGCCGGGGCGGGCCGTCGCCGACGGACGGGCGACGCCCCGGCGCCACGGGTTCAGGCGTTCTTCAGCGCCTTCTCGATGCCGGCCCTCATGTCGTCGAGGTTCATCACCGGCATCAGTTCGATCGAGGCGTTCAGGTTATGGAAGAACGGCTCCGCAGCCGTGGGGACCGGCGCGGCCGCCAGACAGGCAGCGAACGACTTGCGCCGGCGCAAGTCTCCCAATCCCGTGAGAGTTGCGCCGGCGCAAGTGTGTCGGTCGATGTGAATCCGGATCGCGCCCTACTTCTTCTTCCCGCAGGTCGCCTTGCTGGGGCACGCGCCGCAGCCGCTCTTCTCGCCGGAACCCTCGGCCGCCTGCACGCCCTCGAACTTCGCCTCGGCGACGACCTTCGTCACCGCGGCGGTCAGCGCGTCGGGGCCGGTCTTCTCGGGATTGAAGGTGACGATGAACTTGCCGGTCTCGGCGTCGGCCTTGGCGGCGGTGACGCCCTTGATCTTCGTCAGCGACTTCGTCAGGTCCTTCACAAGGTCGGCCTTGTCCAGGTTCGGCACGGCGTAGACGGCCGTCTCGGACGGCTTGTCCTTGGCCAGCGAAACGGCGGGGGCGGCCAGGGCCAGCACGGCAAACGCCAGCAGGGCCACGGTGAACAGTCGGTTGCGCATGGGTCGTTCTCCTTCGTTGTGGTGTGCCAATCTACCCGCTACTTGCTACTCGTCCACGTCTGCGATCTTCTCGCCATTCATCTCGATGACCCGGTACAGGCCGAACAGGTACTCGCCGGTGGCCGGCACCAGCACCGGCGCCTCCAGCGCTTCGCGAATCGCCGCCGCGCTGGTGCGCGCCGGGTCGTACGTCACATCGAGGCGCGCGCGCGAGGCATAGGCCACGCACTTCAGCACGCCGGCCACATCGTTCAGCTGCGCCACCGCGCGCTCGGCCGTGTCGACGCACTTGACGCCCTCGACGACCATCTGCGACGTGCGCGCATCGGCAGTGGGCCCCGCCTGCGCATACGTGTGCACCACGCTGGGCGCCACCAGCAGGCGCGAACCGCCCACGCCGGCCGCCGCGCAGGCGACCACCAGCACGGGGATGATCCACGCGGGGGCCTTCATCGCCTGCCTTTCGGGCGCGGCACGCCGGACCAGCGCAGTTCCAGAGCCTTGGGCGTGGGGCAGGCGGCGGTGCATTCGAGGCACAGGGTGCATTCACCCGACGTCAGTTCCCCAACGCGCGAGATGGGCAGATCCTGCGGACAATTCCGGTCACAGGCGCCGCAGTTGGTGCAATGATGCTCATTGCGGGCCAGGCGCAGCCTGCCGGCAATCGAAGCCGGCCACAGCGCGGCGCCGAGGGGGCACAGGTACTTGCACCACGCCATCGGCATCACCAGGCCGAGCGCCAGCAGCGCCGCCAGCACCAGGTAGCTCCACGCCTTCACGTCATGGCCGTGCGCGCTGAACACGATGTAGTAGGGGTCGTAGCCGCGGAACACGAGCTCGCCCGTCTTCCACGTCGCGACCAGCACCAGTCCCAGCGCGCCGATGCGCAGCCCGATCTTGAGCGCGCGATCGACCTTTGCCGGCACCGGCCACACGCCTGAGAAATCGCGCCGCCTGAACACGCGTCGCGCCAACTTCGCTTCCCATTCGAACAGCGCGCCGGCCGGGCACACCCAGCCGCAGAACGCCTTGCGCGCCAGGAGCGTGAGCACGATCAGCGCGATGAACAGCGCCAGGTTCGTCTCGCCGGCCGCGCACGAGAAGCGGCGGCGCGTGAAGAAGCTCCACGCGGTCTCGAGGCCGCCGAACGGGCAGTAGGTTTCCACCGAGACGAGGGATTTGCCGAGCGCGTAGCGCACGCCGGCGAAGGCGGCGGCCGCGACGATGGACAGTTGGAAGATGAGGCGCAGGCGCTTCACGCGGTGGGTCTCCCGGAATGCGGGGGCGGGTTGGGGCCTTTGCCACGGGCGAATGGTATCATATTGATTGCGTTGTGTCAAAACGCTCGGCACGGTCAGCCTGAGCCCGACGGCCGCCGAAGATCTGGCGTGGCCCTGCGTCATGCTTGATCACCCACATTCAATACTGTAGTCTCCATAGCGTTCGCCCAACATCTCAATCGTAGTATCTGGAGCCATCATGATCCTCGCCCCGCGACATGCTCCTCCGGTCATCCTGCTCTGTCTTTGCTTGGCCCTCCTGGTGTGTTGCGGTTGTTCCAATGACGATTCCACGGCACCATCCGAAGACGATCCCCAGTGGATCGCGCCTGGCTCGATGACCTTCAGGAGCCAGGCCGACGTCGATCTTGTCCACGGGCTGACGGCAGTTCACGGCAACCTCGTCATCGGGCCCAGCCGCGACATCACCGATCTGTCTGCGTTGTCGTCCCTGCGGGATGTATCGGGAGACCTGGTCGTGATGGAGAATGACTCGCTCGTCAATCTCGACGGCCTATCGCAATTGTCGTCGGTGGGCAAGGACATCTTCATCACGGCAAGCCCACTGGTGGATGACCTGGTCGGTCTTCAGGGTGTGCGCGCCGCGCGCGCGATCTATGTCAATGACTGCCCGCGCCTGACCAGTCTGGCCGGGTTTCCGGTTGCCGAGAACCTCGAGCTTGTGAAGCTCGCGAAACTCCCGGCACTCGATTCCCTGAGCGGCATGGGCGAACATCCTGTGCTGTGGAAGCTGGACATGTCCGGGCTGTCGGCCACTTGCGACCTGGAGGAGCTGGCGGATCTGCCGGATCTGCCGGGTCTGCATGAATTGGGGCTGGAAGCGATGCCTGGCGTGAGGTCGCTGGCCTGGCTTCGAGGCTATCCGAGCCTCAGCTACTTGCAGATCTCGGCGTGCGATTCGGTCTCCAGCCTCGAGGGTCTGTCAGGAGCAACAGCGCTGATGTCCCTGTCATTGCAGGGATTGCCGCGGCTGGCGACGCTGACGGGGCTGGCGGGGCATCCCGCTATCCAGTCGATGTGGATCTCGTCGTGTGCGGCGCTGGCTGACTTCTCCGACCTCGGCGCGATGCCGCGCTTGAGAAGCCTGGTCCTGGGCCAGTGCCCAGGCGTCCTTGACCTGTCGGTGCTCGGTGCGTCGGCATCGACACTGGAGTACCTCCTGGTGTGGCAACTCGATGGACTGGCCTCCCTTGGCGGCGCCGATTCACTGGACCAGCTCCGCCATCTGGGAGTCCACGACTGCGATCTTCTGGCGAGTTCGGCGGGACTGCCGGCATTGCCAGCTCTCGAGGAACTCTCCCTCTACGGGTGTTCCCGGCTGACCGAACTCGGCGGCTTGCCCCCGCTGCCTTCGCTGGTAACCCTTACTTTCTTCTCGTGCCGGGGGCTGACCACGCTAGCCGGCATGCCTGCGACTCCCGCGCTGGCCACGGTTTCGTTCACGGGCCTTGACGGCTTGAGCGACCTGAACGGATTCCCGCCCGTCTCCCCGCAGGCGGAAATCTCCCTGACCGGGTGTTCGAACCTGACCGACCTTTCGGGGCTGGAGAACGTGACGGCCTGCTCAATTCTCGAGATCTTCGCCTGTGAAAACCTGGTCACGCTGGGCGGGCTGGAGCACCTCGCGGCGATCAATGAGGAGCTTCAGATCGACTACAACGCGGCTCTGGAGGACATCTCGCCGCTTGCCCCGACGATGCCCATCATCAGGGTCTCCATCACGCGGAATGGCGCCCTGAACCAGTGTTCCGCCCTGGAACGGATTGCCACGTGGCCCGGTGTGAACGTTCTGACGGTTAGTGAGAACGGTCCCTGCGTTCCGCCAGGTCAGGCCACTGCGTCGTTGCCCTGACTTGCGCCGGCGCAACTCAATAACCCGCCACGCCACCTTCCACCGACCGCGAATCCGCCGCCCCGCTCCGCAAGCCGGTCGCGGGGTCGACGACGATTCCCATCGCGCACCCCTGCGCCTGCCGCTTGCGCAGCACGTGCCCCATCGCCTCGAGTTGCCGACGTTCCTCGGGCGCGAAGCCGCTCGGTTCGTACTGCGTCTCGTCGGGCAGCCACTGGTGGTGGATGCGCGGCGCGTCGACCGCCGCGCGGATGTCCATCCCGTGGTCGATCACGTTCAGCACCACCTGCAGCACCGTGTTGATGATGGTGCGGCCGCCGGGGCTGCCGACCACCAGCACCGGGGCGCCGCTGCGCGTGAGGATGACCGGCGCCATGCTCGAGAGCATGCGCTTGCCTGGGGCCACCAGGTTGGGGGCGGTGCCGATCGTGCCGCGCCGGTCGGTCAGGCCGGGAACGGCGTTGAAGTCGCCCATCTCGTTGTTCAGCAGGAAACCTGTGCCGGGGGCGACGAGGCCCGAGCCGAACGTCGCTTCCAGCGTGTACGTCAGCGAGACCGCGGCGCCGTCGGCGTCGACCACCGACAGGTGCGTGGTCTGTTCGCCCTCGGGCGGCAGGAACGCGGCGCCGAACAGCGCCACGTCGCTGGGCGTGGCGCGCAGCGGGTCGATGGTCGCGCGCAGCTTCGCGGCGTGGGCCTTCGACAGCAGGCGGTCGAGGGGGATCGTGTCGGTGAAGGCGGGATCGCCCAGGTACTGCGCGCGGTCGGCGTAGGCGCGGCGCATCACCTCGCTGAGCAGGTGCAGGTAGGGCGCCGTGCCGGGCTGCAGCTTCGCGACGTCCTCGCCCTCGAGCATGTTCAGCATCTCGATGAGCGCCGTGCCGCCCGCCGACGGCAGGCCCATGCCGATCACGCCGTAGCCGCGGTAGGTGCCGCGCACGGGCTCGCGTTCAGCGGCCCGGTAGGCGGCCAGGTCGGCCTCGGTGATGAGGCCGCCGTTTTCGCGCATGAACGCCACGAGCAGGCGGGCCGTCTCGCCGGTGTAGAAGCCGTCGCGGCCATGGTCGCGGATGCGCGTGAGCGCCGCGGCCAGGTCGGGCTGGCGCAGCGTGTCGCCGGGGAAATACGGGCGCGTGCCGCCGTCCAGGAATGCCGCGCGCGTGGCGGCGCGCAGCGGGTCGGTGGTCTTGGCCAAGCGATCGCACCAGTCGCTCATGCCGGACGAGAACGGGAAGCCGCCCACGGCGAGGTCGATCGCCGACTGCACCAGCACGGCCCACGGCAACCGCCCGTGGCGCTGGTGCGCCAGCCACAGGCCGGCCACGGTGCCGGGCGTGCCGACGGCGAGCAGCCCGCGGTGGTTCGACGAGTCGCGCACCGCGCCGCGCTCGTCCAGGAACATGCGCTCGGTGGCGGCGGCAGGGGCGGTCTCGCGGAAGTCGTACGTCGTGGCGGCGCCGTGGCCGTCGCAGTAGACGAGGAAGCCACCGCCGCCCAGGTTGCCGGCCGACGGGTGCACGACCGCCAGCGCCAGCGCCGTGGCGACGGCCGCATCGACCGCGTTGCCGCCCTGCTGCAGGATGCGCGCGCCCACCTCCGAGGCCAGTTCGTGGTCGCAGGCGACCATGCCGTGCTGCGCGGTGATGGGTGGCGCCGAGGGTTGGGCCCCGACCGGCGCCACCAGTGCCGCCAACGCCAGCACCGCGACGATCGGCAGGACGAGGCGACGTCGACGCACGGCAACGATCGTCATGACATCTCCACTCGGCTGGGGCGCACGGATGTATCACGAAGGCGCAATGATCCTACACCTCTTCCTGTGTCGCGTCGATTTCACCTTTGCCATCGTTCGCAGCATCCGCGATGCTGCGCGGCATGGGCACGTCGCGCTCGGCCTGGAGGTCGCCCACAGCGCGGCGCGCTGCTGGGCTGGGGCCTGGAGCCGGCCGCTCCCGCCGGGTTCCTGTTCTTCCTGGCCCTCTTCAACGGCCCGGCCGAGGAACTGTTCTGGCGGGGCTGGGTTCTGCGGGATCCGGCGCCCGGTCGCAGGGCGCTGCTGTGGACCTGGATGCGCGCGCGCTGGCAATCGGTGTGGCCGCCCCTGCTGGCGCACACGGGCGCCACCTGCGGGTACCTGTTCGTCTGCGCGAAACTGCTGGACGCCGGTTGACCCCTGCCCGCCATCGGTTAGCATATCCCTGACGTTGCCCGGCCCTGGGCCGCCGTCCCCCGATCGCTGTCCTTGGGAGCTGCCTTGACCTCGACCCGCACCGTTGCCCGCAACACGATGTACCTGACGATCGGCCTGTTCACCGGGCGCATCCTGACGGTGCTCGTGTACCGCAAGATGGCCCACCTGCTGGGCACCGGCGGCTACGGCATCGCCACGCTGGCCATCGACGTCTCGGCCATCCTGCTGATCATCGCCAACTACGGGCTGGGCACGCTGATCACGCGCGAGGTGACGCGCGACCGCAAGCTGACCCTGCCGGTGATGTGGGCGGCGCTGAAGATCCGCCTGGCGCTGGCGGCGCTGTGCTTCGTCGCGCTCTACGCGTACGCGGCCATCTCGCACTTCGAGGTGTTGCAGCGCAACGCGCTCTACATCATGGGGCTGGGCGTGTTCATCGAGGCCTCGGCCATGGCCTGCGATGCCGTCCTGCAGGCGCACGACCGCGTCATCTCGCAGATGTGGGGGCAGATCGCCTCGGCCATCGCGTACTTCGGACTGGCCTGGTGGTGCCTGGACAAGGGCTACGGCGTGATCGGCATCATGTGGGCGAACGTCGCCAGCCGCGCGGTGCGCCTGCTGGTGATGGCGCCGCTGATGTTCGCCGGCACCGGCCCCTGGCTGCGCGATCCGCCGGGGCGCGCCGAGTCCAAGGCCGCCAACGTGCGCGGCCTGATGGACCTGGGCTGGCCCATCTTCCTGGCCTCGACCTTCGGCATCCTCTACTACAAGATCGACACGCCGCTCCTGCGCGCGTTCCGCAACGAGGAAGCCGTCGGCGTCTACACGCTGGGCCACCGCGCGCTCGACTACCTGGCCTACCTGCCGGGCCTGTTCGCCACGGCGCTGTTCCCGACGCTGCTGCGCGCGGCGAAGGACGAGGGCGGCCTTGAGCGCGTCAGCGAGCGCGCCCTGCGCTACCTGCACCTGATCGTGATGCCCGTCACGCTGCTCTTCACGCTGGCCGCCGCGCCGGTGACGATGTGGCTGGCCAAGGGCGAGCAGGGCTTCGCCGACTCGATCATCGTGTTTCGCATCGTGGTCTGGGGGATGCCCTTCCTGGCCGCGACGAACGTGCTCAACCGCATGCTCTACACGGCGGGCAAGGAGCGCTCGTTCATCGTCATCGCGCTCAGTTCGCTGGCCTTCAACCTGGCCGCGAACATCATCGTGATCCCGAAGTACGGCTACTTCGGCGCCAGCGTGGCCGTGGTCGCCAGCCAGGCCGTCAGTGCGCTGCTGCACTGGATCTACATCCGGCGCGCCGGCCTGCACCTGCCGGTGGCCAGGTCGATCTTCAACGCCAGCGCGGCGCTCGTCATCGCGTGGGTGGCCACGTCGGGGCTGTCGCAGCTGGTGATGCCGCGGTGGGGCACTTCGTGGATCGCGTTGCCGACGCAGGCGGGCTGGCTGCCGGCGCTGGTCGTGATCGGCGTCTGCACGCTGCTGTACCTGCCGGCGTTGCTGGTGACGCGGACGGTGACGAAAGAGGATATCCCGGTGGTGATGTCGCTGGTGAAGAGGTAGGAGTTGCGCCGGCGCAAGTGGTGATCACAGTGTCGGTTGGCTTCCTCAGCCGCCACGCTGCGGGCAAAGCCGTGCGTGGCGGCTGTTTTGCCGCGCCAGGCGCCTTTCAGGCCCGCCCCGGTCGAACCCCATTGAAATCGGACATTTGATATGATATTTTCAAGACAGGCGGGCCGACCCATCGCCCGCATCCGACGCGCCGTCCGCGCCACCTTGGGGGGCTCTCATGATGATCATGTCCAAGCGCCGCTTCTGCCGGGCGTTCGCTGCGGCAATCGTGATGCTTGCCGCGTTCGCCACGTTCTCCTCAGCCTCGACCATCCTCGGCAACCTGGTCGATGATCCCGACCCCGGCATCGATGCTTCCCTGGACATCCTCACCGCCTCGATCACGCAGGACGGCGGCCGGATGACCTTCACGATGCAGATGCGCGGCCCGTTGCCCACCTCATTGCCGCTGGCCGACGACACGCAGACCTATCTCTGGCTCGTCGACACCGACAGTGACCCGGCGACCGGCCAGTCGCACGGCGGACTCGGCAGCGAGTTCAACGTGCGCGCCGTGATCGGGCAGACCTGGGGCGGCGGCTGGGCCGACGTGACCGGCTCGGTGCCGGGCGGCGGTGACGGCGTGGTCGTCGTCGACGGCAACACGATCAGCATCACGGTGTGGCTGGGGCAGATCGGCGATCCCGACACGTTCGCCTGGCGCTGCAGCACGTTTGCTGAGCTGGGCGGCGAGTACCTGCCCGGCAATGCCGAGACCGCGATCCTGTCGGCGGCCACGCTGCCGTTCACGCCGTGCGCGCGCGCCACCGTGGTCACGCCGATCCTCGAGCTGTGCCCGTCCGGGCCGGCCACCGGCCAGTTGCAGGTGGTGTTGCGCGACGCGGCCGGCAACGTCCTGCCCCACGAGGATCACATCCTGACCTTCCACAGCACGAACGAGTCCGTGGCGACGGTCGATGCCAACGGCCTGGTCACCGCCATCACGCCGCCCACCGAGCACTGGCAGACGCCGTACATCGAGGTCTGGGCCGATGGTGTGATGACCGACAATTCGGCGGTGATCCGCGTGAATGCCGTCGACATCGGCGTCACCCACCAGACGTATGCCGGCGCCTACGTGTCCTTCTACCTGCCGCCGGTGATCGAAGGCGTGGACCTGGAGGCTCTGCTGCAGCAGTACGAGGTGGTCGCGGCCACCGACCTGGCCTGGCTGGCCGGCGAGCAGGCGATGAGCATCAACCCGTACCATTCGGGCACCGAGTGGTTCGTGCTGGACGTGGCGAGCGACCCCGTGACCTCCGTGTGCGGCGCCAGCGGCAATCCCGTCCGCCTGGGCTGGACCACCGGCTACGAGGCAAACAACAGCTGCTTCATCATCAACGACCCGAACTGGCGGCGGCCGCAGTGGTTCGTGATCTGGCACGAACTGGGGCACAACTTCACGGCGTCGTGCAACGCGTTCAACATGTACCTGTGGACCGCGTCGCCGGTGCACAACTCGACCTACTCGGAGGGGCTCGCGTCGCTGTCGGCGATGTATGCGTGGCGGCGCGCGCTGGAGTATCCCACCAGCCTGGGACCGCTCGCGCTGGGGGACATCGACAACACGTTTTGCGATACCTGGAGCGGCTTCCAGTCGGCGCTCGCGGACTACCGCGCCGGCGGCCGCGACTACGACACCATCAATCCCGATGTCCTGGACGGGATTCTGATGGAGCTCTGGGCTTCGTACGGCATCGGGTGCTGGTACGACCTGTTCAGCACGTTCCTGCCCACCGAGGCGCCGATTCCCGTCGCCATCGACACGCCCGAGAAGCAGGCGACATGGTTCGTCGCGGCGATGAGCGCGTCGACGGGGCAGGACCTGCGCGACCACTTCGCCACCGAGTACGGCTTCCCCATCGACGCGTCGGCGTGGGACGAGATCTACGCCGTCGTCTCGGCGCGCATCGCCGCGCGCGACTTCCACACGTCGGGGGTCGGCGACCCGCTGCCGACCGCGCGCGCCGGCGACCGCCTGTGGCCCGTAGCGCCGAACCCGTTCAACCCGCGCACGACGCTCGGCTTCACGCTGGCCCGCAGTGCACGTGTCGAGCTCGCCGTGTACGACGTGCGCGGCCGGCTGGTGCGCCGCGTGCTGGACGGGACGCTGGAGGCGGGCGCGCACCCGGGCCAGGCGACCTGGGACGGCAACGACGCGCAGGGGCGCGCCGCACCGAGCGGGACGTACTTCCTGCGGATGACCACGTCCGCGGGGTTCAGCGAGGCGCGGAAGATGACGTTGTTGAGGTAGGGGCGTTGCCGGGCATCATCGCAGCACGCCGAAACGATTGTGCAGCATGGAAGGGTTTCCAATGAATCGTCGCCTGGTCCCGTTCGCCGTTGCTCTCGTGGCACTCGTGTCGCTGTCCGCCTGCTCCGACTCCACCGGGCCGGCCGGCGTCGACAGTGCCGTCCGCGGGCGCGTGGTCGACGTCCACGGGCAACCGGTGTCGGGAGCCTTCATCGCGCTGCAATATGAACGCGATCTGATTCCCGGCAGCGAGGCCGACAAGCCCAACCTCGGGCTGCAATTCGACCTGCTCGAGCCCGGTCCCGTGCACGCCTGGATCGCCACGTACTGCGACGACGACACGGTCCGCACGTTGATCCGCCAGGTGATGCCGGCCGGCGGGTACGTGCTGTTTTGGGACGGGCAAGATGGCAGTGGCCGGCTCGTGCCCGACGGGGTCTACCGGATGCGCGTCGTCACGGCCGCCGGGTCGTCGAGTGCCGAGATGGCGTTTTCGGGTCCCGCCTATGGTCCCCTGACGGCGCCGTCGAGCATCGCCGCCAGCGTCGTCACCGACAGGCGGGGCGCCTTCCGCCTGGAGGGTGACTGCCTGCCGTTCGGCTACCAGTTCCCCGCCTATGACGAATCCGGCTTCTTCATCGGCCAGCAGGTGTTCATGCGGCGCGTGCGCGTGTGGGCGTTTCGTGACGGGTACGTGCCCGAGGCGAGCGACTGGACAACCGTTGATCCCGACCTGGGCGCCATCGTGACGGTGACGATGAGGGACTAGTTTCCGGCATGCCGCAGGCCGATCTTCCAGTTGCGCCGGCGCAAGTCCTGGGCACCGGCAACCCTCCGGGAACCCTCCGGGAACCCATGTCATCTTGTTATTTTGCAACAAGATATACAGCCTGCGCTGATGATGATTTCCGTATGATCCCCTCCCCGCCCGATTCTCGCCCTCATCACTGACGGCAGGTGCCGCCTTCGCGCGTCCCCACGCGTTTCTCGAGCACGCTCCGGCGTCGGAGCGGAAGCGGGAGTACTCCATGCACTTCAGAGATTGCCCACGTCGCGTCTCAGGACGCCTGGTCCTCGCGGTTGCCTGTCTTGCCATCTTCCTCACCCCGCTCTTCGCCGTCGCCGGCCCGTCCGGGACGTGGGAACAGATCTCGTCGCCCGGCCAGACCGGCGCCGCCGCGGCCTACGCCAGCACCACGAATCTCCTCTATGTGTTCGGGGGCGACGGCACGTCGCTCGTGCATGCCACCAGCGCAGCGGCCCCGCCCGCCGAATGGACGATCGTGAAGACGAACGGGACGCCGCCCTCGGTGCGCTCGGACTGCGCGATGGTCTTCGATGCCACGGGCAACCGCCTGCTCGTCTTCGGCGGGCGCGATTTCTACGGGCAGGCTTTCGGCGACCTGTGGCAACTCTCGCTGGACGGCGTGCCGACCTGGACGCCCCTGGTGACGGGCGGCGATGCCCCAAGCGCTCGGGCCCAGGCCGGCGCCTGCTTCAACGACTCGCGCGGCATCCTCGTCGTCTTCGGCGGCGTGGACGGCGGCGGTGGCCTTGTCGACGGCAACATCCACCAGGTCGACCTGCGCCAGCCGGATCCGGCCTGGACGCAGTGGTCGCCGGCGGGCGTGAGCCCCACGGCCCGGCGCTCGCTCGTGATGTGCGACGTGCCCGAGGAGGACGGCCTGGTGGTCTTCGGCGGCAACGACGGCGCGTCCAACCTGAACGATGCCTACCGCATGCCCTACGGCACCCACGAGTGGAGCGCGATCGACGGCGCGGGCGACGTGCCGCCGTCGGTGACCGGCGCGCTCGGCGTCTACGATCCCATCGATGGTGCGCTGCTGGTCTGGGGCGGCAGCGGCAGCGACGGTGAAGTCCACGCCCTGGCGCTGGCCACCGATACCTGGACCCTGGCGCCGAACATCAGCTGGCAGTCGGCCCCGGTGCCCGGCGCGCATCCGGTCGGGGCCTGGACCGGCGAGAACGGCCAGTTCCTCGTGCTGGACGGCGACAACGGCGCACAGACGTTCGAATTCCACTACCTGCCCGCCAACGGCAGCTACTGGCAGGACTGGCGCGGGCCCGGGGCCACGGCCGACATCAGCTATGGCAGCACGTTCGTCTACGACCCCGAGCGCGACATCGCGTTCCTGTCCAACGGCCGCAACGGCTATACCCAGCCCGTGCAGTCCACCTGGAGCTACGGGTTCGGCGCGCAGAAGGGCTGGTACAACACCTTCTTCACCGGCATCGAGGGCAACTACACGCCGGCGCTGGCGCGGCACGTGTCGGTGTGGGACCGCAAGCGCAACCGCATGCTGGTGTTCGGCGGCGTCGATGCCTCCTATGCCCGACGCAACGATGTCTACGCGATGCAGGACACGATGGGCGGCTACTATTACTGGCATCAGATGGCGCCGGCCGGGACGCCGCCCACCGGGCGCTACGGTACCGCCGCGATCTATGATCCCGTCGGCGACCGCATGCTCGTCTTCGGCGGCTCGGACACGAGCGGTTCCCCGCGCAACGACCTGTGGCAGCTCTCGCTGTCGGGCACGCCCACCTGGACCCAGATCAACGCGCCCGGCGGGCCGAGTGCGCGCGAGGACCACACTGCGATCTACGACGCGGCGCACCATCGCATGATCGTGTTCGGCGGCGTCAACGCGCCAAGCGGCGAGGTGTGGGCGCTCAACCTGCCGTCGCTCACGTGGACGCAGCTGCAGCCCACAGGCACCATGCCGCCGATGCACTACCAGCACACGGCCGTCTACGACTCGCGCCGCGGCCGCATGCTTGTGTTCGGGGGCGGCGTGACCTGGGGCGCCGATGCGCGCCAGACCTGGGAACTGAACCTGAACGTGAGCCCGCCGGTGTGGACGCTGCTCGCGCCCACGACGACCGTCCAGGGACTGCCGGTGCAGCGCGTGATGCACGCCGCCGTCTATGACTCGACCGGTGATCGCATGCTGGTCTATGGTGGGGAGATGCCGCCGTTGGGTGTCATCGGTTCTCCGACGCCGCTCAAGGACCTCTGGAACCTGCAGTTCGATTTCACGGGCACCGTGGCCGCCGTCGAATCGCCGGCGCCGACGGTCTCGTTTGCCGTCGCCGCGCCGACGCCGAACCCGTCGAGCAACCGGACGCACCTGTCGTTCACGCTGCCCGGGGCGGCGCACGTGCGCGCCGCGGTCTACGACCTCGCCGGACGTCGTGTCGCGCAACTGCGGGACGCGGACCTCGCCGCGGGGTCGCATGAACTCGAGTGGAGCGGGCGTGACGATGCCGGCCGGCCGGCCGCGCCGGGCCTCTACTTCTTCCGCATCGAGAGCGGGGGGCAGGCGGCGACGCGCAAGGTGCTGCTCCTGCGCTAGGGGCGGCCGAAGTTCATCGAGCAAGCGGGGCGGCTGGGGAATCGGCCGCCCCGCGCTTGCGCCGGCGCAAGTGAGTGGGCGACGATCGTTGATCAGTCGACCAGCCGGTAGTATGGTGCCCGTCTCGGCCGGCCGCATAGTTGCGCCGGCGCAAGTCCCGCATGTCACCAGGGTGGTGTTTGCCGATGACCCGCCGCACGCTGCCATTGGTCCTGGCCGGAGCACTCCTCGCGACTCTGTCGGCCTGCTCGGACTCGACGGCGCCGATGCGCAGCGACCCGGACCTGCGGGGACGGGTGGTTGATGCTGACGGACAGCCCGTGTGGGGCGCGACCATCGTCCTGCAGTATGCGCTCGTGGCGGCGCCCGCCAGCGAAGGCGGCAAATTCGGCGTGGGGTGGGCTTTTGATCTCGGGCAGGCAGGTCCGGTCCACGCTTGGATCTACTCCTCCTGCGGTGGCGACACGATCCGGACGCTGGCCAACAGGGTGATGCCGGCCGGAGCGCACACGCTGGTCTGGGACGGCCATGACGACATGGGGCGGCTGGTGCCTGCCGGCGTCTACCGGATACGCATCGACACGGAGAACTCCCTGACGATCAGTTCGTTTGTGCTGTCGCGGTCCGGATACGATTCCGCATTGACGCCGTTCGACGTCGCCGCTTCGGCCACGACCAACACCGCCGGCGACTTTCGTCTCGACGCACAGTGCCAGCCGTTCGACGACGAGTTCCCGGCCTACGACGACCAGGGCGACCCGTTGGGGATCCAATTGGTCACGCGGCGCGTGCGGGTGTGGGCGATGTGTGAGGGCTACGCCCCGGTGGCGAGCGACTGGACCGAGGTCGATGCCCAGAGGGGCGCCAACGTGACGATCAGGCTTCCCCAGCCACCGACCGCACGCTGACGGTAGCGGGCGGTCGACCCGCACTTGCGCCGGCGCAAGTCGCCCGGCCCCGGATTCCCGTGAATTCCAGCGAAATCACCCTGCCCACTGGCGTCCCGAAATTCCCCTGACTATGTTGGTCGTGAAATCGGACAAAGATGTCCCATTATTGAACAGGGCCATTCAGTCCGTTCGGCGGACCGGAGGCGAGCGCATGAGCGAACTCATCCACGACCAGCAGCGGCGCATGGCCCTGCTCAAGCACATGATCCTGCAGCTGCACGCGGGCGACGCGCCCGAGGCCGTGCGCCCGCAGCTGATCAAGCTGCTCGGCCGGGTGCCCTACGACGAGGTGGTGGCGGTCGAGCAGGAGCTCATCAAGGAGGGGATGCCCACCGAGGACATCCTGAAGTTCTGCGACATCCACAAGCTGGCGCTCAACCCCAGCCTGTTGCCGGAAGAGGAGCGCGCGGTGCCCGCCGGCCATCCGGTCGACGTGTTCCGCGCCGAGAACCGCGCGCTGGGCTGGGAGCTGGATGCGATCCGCGAACTCTTCGCGCAACTGAAGGCGCTGGGCGCAGCCGCGCCGCCCGCCGAGCTGCTGCACGATCTGCGCGTCCGCTTCAACGCGCTGATGGACGTCGAGAAGCACTACCTGCGCAAGGAACACCTGCTGTTCCCGTTCCTCGAGAAGCACGGCATCACCGGGCCCCCGACGGTGATGTGGGGCAAGCACGACGAGACGCGCGCGCTGCTCAAGGGCGCCTGGCAGGCGCTCGCGGCCGCCGAGGGGATCACGGTCGATGAAGCGTCCGCGGTCATCGACCTGGTTCTGCAACCCGCGGTCGAAGCCGTCGCCGGCATGATCGACAAGGAAACGCAGATCCTGCTGCCGATGTGCCTCGACACGCTGGACGAGGCGGAGTGGGGCGCCATCGCGGCCGGCAGCGCCGAACTGGGCTGGTGCCTGGTCGTGCCGGCGGCGCCGTGGCAGCCCGCGGGTGCGGCGCCGGTCGAGGCCGCCGTCGACGGACTCATCCGCCTGCCGTCGGGCACGTTCACGCCGGCGCAGCTGCAGGCCGTGCTGAACGCGATCCCCTTCGACGTCACCTTCGTCGACGCCGACGACACCGTGCGCTACTTCAGCGAAGGTCGCGAGCGCATCTTCGCGCGCACGCGCGCCATCATCGGCCGCAAGGTCGAGTACTGCCATCCGCCCAAGAGCGTGGCCATCGTCCAGCAGATCCTCTCGGACTTCCGCGAGGGCCGCGAGACGCACTCGCAGTTCTGGATCGAACTGGGCGGCAAGTTCCTCTGCATCGAGTATTTCGCGCTGCACGACGACGACGGCAAGTTCCTCGGCACCCTCGAGGTGAGCCAGGACCTGACCGCCAAGCGCGCGCTGACCGGGCAGCAGCGGCTGCTGAACTACGTGAAGGGGCAGGACCATGAATGACCGGCCGTTGATCACGCCGCACATGAAGGTCGGCGAGCTTCTGGATGCCTATCCCGACCTCGAGGACCTGCTGATCGAGATCGCCCCCGAGTTCGCGCGGCTGCGCAATCCGCTGCTCCGCAAGACGGTGGCGAAGATCACCTCGCTCGAGCAGGCGGCGCAGGTGGGCGGCATCGGGCTGGGCGAACTGGTGAAC
>CAIOLW010000379.1 GCA_903859215.1 uncultured bacterium
CCGCATCGGGCTGGACGGGGTCAGCGAGCTGGGCCGCAACACGCAGGGCGTGCGCATCATCAACCTGAACGAGGGCGACAAGGTGGCCTCGATCGCGAAGATCTCGCGCGAGGAACTGTCGCGCGAAGAGCTGTCGCGGGCGGACGCCGAGGCGGCCAGCGCGGGCGCGCGGGCGCTGCGCGAGATGGATGATGACGCGGAGCTGGACGTGGACCTGGATGATGAGTTGGTGGACGACGATGTGACCGACGAGTCGGGGGACGACACCGACGAGACGCAGGACTGACGCCCCATGTGCGGCCCCCGGGTCAAGGTGTGCTGCATCGAGAGCGTCGACGAGGCGCGCCTGGCCATCGCGGCCGGCGCCGATGCCCTGGGCCTGGTCTCGGCGATGCCGAGCGGGCCGGGGGTCATTTCGGAAGAACTGATCCGCACCATCGCGACCGGCGCACCCCCGCCGGTCGCGACTTTTTTGCTCACCTGCCTGGTCGACGCCGACGCGATCATTGCCCAGCACGGGCGGTGCCTGACTTCGGTCATTCAACTGGTGGCGGCGGTTGCGCCGGCGCAAGTGCGGCTGGTGCGGGCGGCGCTGCCTGGCGTGAAGCTGGTCCAGGTAGTCCACGTGGTGGGGCCCGAGGCGCTCGCGGTGGCCCGGGAGGCGGCGCTGGTGGCCGATGCCCTGCTGCTGGATTCGGGGCGGCCCGGCGCCGCCGTGCCCGAGCTGGGCGGCACCGGGAGGACGCATGACTGGGGGGTGAGCCGGGCCATCGTAGAGGCGGTGGCGGTTCCCGTCTTCCTTGCCGGAGGGTTGGACCCGGGAAATGTGGGGGCGGCCATCACGACGGCGGGACCTTTTGGGGTGGACGTGTGCAGTGGGGTGCGAACCGGTGGCCGGTTGGACCCGGTGAAGGTGCGCGCGTTCATGGAGGCGGCCGGCGCTTCCCCCGCAGGGCGCTAAGGAATTCCGCATACGTCAATATGGGGTACCCCAAAATCCCTGCAAATCCCGGAAATTCCTGCTAAATGACGATTCGACACGGCTTCGCGCGAACACACCAGCGGGGGCTGTTTTTTTTTGCCGTTCGTACGAAATTGTCGCCCGCAGCCGGCGCCAAGTGCTTCAACCAGACAAATTATGCCCGCGTTGGTCGGCATTGTGGAGCTATCGAGAGAAATAAAACGCAATAATATTGTTTTTTTCATGGACAACTCAGTTGGGCGGCTAGTATGCTATATCACGTCCGGCATGAAAATTTGTTGTTCAGTACACCTTTGCGCTGCCCAAGGATGTGCTCGCTTGGGGGTTTATTGTGGAAGAACGTTACGAGCCTCTCAAAGAACCGTGGACCTGTTTCGTCATCGAGTTTCCAACGTATGCGAAGCAACTGATCCAGGGCCGAGAGGAAAGTCAGCGGATTCTGTTCTATTGTCCGCGGGCTGAAACCAACACGACGGAACTGTGCCTGGCTCTCTTCGGCTCGCAGATCCTCATGCACCGCATGCAGGAAGGCGAATCGATCGAAGCGATGGCCGCGGCTTCGCTGGTGTTCGTCTACGCCGCCGATTCGCCCGATGCGCTGCGGGTTGGTCTGGTGGGTCCGTCGACGATGGCCGGCGCGCCGGTGCTCGTGGCTCGCAAGACGAATGTCGTCAAGGCTGCGCGCATGGTTACAGAATTCCTCAACGCGGCCTCGGCCGCACAACCCGGCAGCGCGCATCCGATGGGTGAAAAGCCCAGCGGCGCGATGCTGGATGCAGGACCGCACTCGATCCCCGGCGACGAGGATCTGTGGAGCGAGAACCTGCCCGAGATCACTCTTGTTGACGAGCAGGGCGCGACGATCCATGCGTCGCACACGCTGCAGGATTACCGGGCCGAGTACGCGTGCCGCTTCGTGCTGGCGCATTTCCACGAGAACATCAACCGCGACAAGATGGCCGAGACGGTCAACCTGTCGCCGGGTTACTTCTCGAACCTGTTCCGGCAGGAAGTGGGGATGAGCTTCAGCGACTACCTGATCCAGGTGCGCGTCGAGAACGCGAAGAGCCTGCTGCGCCGCTTTGACCTCTCGGTCGATGCGATCAGCAAGCGCTGTGGCTTCCACAGCCTGGCTCACTTCTCGCGAACGTTCAAGGATCGCTGTGGGATGTCTCCCCTGAAGTTCAGGAAGAGTCCGCACGCGGTGGCTTAGACCTGGCCCGAGCTGAGAGAGAATAAAGGCCTCCCACTGAGTCTGGGGGGCCTTTTTCTGTGTTCGCCCCTCGTACGTAGCGACGTGGTGGATACATCAACATTCGTGCGGCAGTCCTCGTCGCTTCGCTCCTGCGGATAGCCGCCCGAATGTTGATGTATCCACCACGCGGCCGCGTAGGCGGGGGAACAAAGAAAAGAGGCCCCCCGGTAGCGGGGGCGTCACGTTGGGGTGAATGCGCGGGGGTTGTGCGGGGTACGTCGGGGCGGTAGAGTGGGGGGACACACCAGACGGGAGATGAGGAAGATGCGGACATTGTTGATCGCGATCGCCGTGGTGGCGGCACTTGCGCCGGCGCAAGTGCGCGCGGCCGGGACGCCGGAAGAGACAGCCCATGGGTTCGCCCAGGCCGTCGTGGCCAAGGATGGGGCGGCGGCGCGCGCCGTGTGCAGCGGGCAGATGGCGGCCGCGATGACCGACGCGGCCATCGCGCAACTGCTGGGCGGCGTGGCGGGGCAGATCGGCGACATCGCCGGCATCGGGGCCGCGCGGTTCGATGACAACGTGGCTGGGTACCGGCGGTACCGCGTGCCCGTGAACGGCGCGAAGGGCGCGGCCGACTTTCAGGTCGTCATCGACAAGGACGGGCTGGTGGCGGGACTCGGGATGCTGCCGCACGTGGAGCCGCCGACGGCGGCCGAGGCGCGGGCCGACAGCGCGGCGACGCCGAAACAGATTGACGTGAAGGTGGGCGCCGAGGGCAACGCGTTGCCGGGCACGCTGGCGCTGCCCGCAGGCAAGGGGCCGTTCCCGGCCATCGTGCTGGTGCACGGCAGCGGGCCGAACGACCGCGACGAGAACATCCTGGGCAACCACCCGTTCCGCGACCTGGCGTGGGGGCTGGCGGCGCAGGGCATCGCCACGCTGCGCTACGACAAGCGGAGTTTCGCGGCGAAGCCGTCGCTGATCGCGCGCGGCAACGCGCTGACCGTGAAGGACGAGGTGATCGACGATGCCGTGGCCGCCGTGGCGCTGCTGCGGTCGCGACCGGAGATCGACCCGAAGCGCGTCTACGTGCTGGGGCACTCGCTGGGCGGCATGCTGGCGCCGCGCATCGCGAAGACCGCGAAGGCCGACGGCATGATCATCATGGCGGGCGCCACGCAGTCGCTGCCCGAGGTGATGGTCGAGCAGACGCAGTACCTGGCGGCGCTGGACGATACGGTGACCGAGGCCGAGGCGTCGCAGCTTTCGTCGCTGAAGGCGGCGGTGGCGGCGCTCCGCGAGGCGCAGCGCGACACGACGAAGGAGCCCTCGACGGCGATCCGCGGCCTGGGCGCGCCGGTCGGCTACTTCACCGACCTCGAGGCGCACAATGCGCCGACCGACGCGGCGGCGCTGGACATCCCCATCCTGGTGCTGCAGGGCGGGCGTGACTACCAGGTGACGTTGGCCGACTTCGCGAACTGGAAGAAGGCGCTTAGTGGGCGGCCGCGCGTGTGCTTCAAGCTGCACGACGACCTCGACCACCTGATGCGCAGCGGCCAGGGCAAGTCGAGCCCGGATGATTATGCCGTGCCGCGGAGGGTGGCGCCGGTCGTGATCGAGGATATCGCCGGGTTCGTTCGTGAGGGTTGCGGGCCGACGGCCGCGAAACAGCCGTAAGCGCGCGCGGACTTGCGCCGGCGCAAGTGGCGTCGGCAAGTTGGATCGTCCAGTCGCATCGTCTAGTCGCACCACCTAGTCGCGGGCGGTCGTCCGGAACGCCACCCAGTTGACGAGCAACACGGTCGGCACCACGAACGGGAAGATCCCGTACAGCGTGTCGCTGACCGAGTGCGCGTTCCGGTCGACCGCGATGAAGACCTGGACGCAGAACGCGAGGGCGGCCAGGGTGATGGCCCAGCCGCCGAGGGAGCGGGGGCGGTAGAACCAGCCGAGGGGGGCGAACCAGTTCCGGGTCATCGTCAGCCTCCTGAAAGCACCCGTGCAACTTCCGACATATCCCCATTATACTCACTTATCCCCGCTGGGGTTTCACGGGGATGGGCTCCCCTGTGGACATCTCCGCCGAAAAACCTAACTTTGCCCGCTCAGGACCGGCGCGGTCCGGGTCCTGTCTTTGGTGCGTGGTGGTCCGGTACGGGCAGGTGGCCGGACAGTCCTCGTCGCTTCGCTCCTGCGGATAGTCCGGCCACCTGCCCGTACCGGACCACCAGGCAACATTGA
This sequence comes from uncultured bacterium, assembly GCA_903859215.1. Classification (GTDB taxonomy): domain Bacteria; phylum Krumholzibacteriota; class Krumholzibacteriia; order LZORAL124-64-63; family LZORAL124-64-63; genus CAINDZ01. Next base: position 4,425 of record CAIOLW010000379.1, read on the forward strand.
CAGGAACCGGGACCGTGCTGACGCTGAGTGACGCGAGTTTTGATTTTGGCCGGGAGCGCATCCTTCGGGGCGCCTCCTTCGCCGTGCACCCCGGCCAGAAGTGTGCCCTGGTGGGTCCCAACGGCGCCGGCAAGACGACACTACTTAATATCCTCGCCGGGGAGATCGCCCTTCAGGGCGGCTCGCGGTCGTTGATCGGCGGCACCCGGATCAAGTACTTGCGCCAGGAAACCACGCTCGAGGTCGGCGCGCATGGCGGCCCCGGCCGCGTGGTCGACGCCGTCGCCGACGCCGCCTTCGCCCGCGAACGGCAGATCGAACGCGAACTGCATGACGTCGCTGCCCGGCTGGCCGCGCCCCACGACGAGGCCACCCAGCGCCAGCTCATCAAGGAACAAGGGCGGCTGCAGGATGAATTCGAGCGCCGCCACGGCTACACGATGCAGTCGCGCCTCGAGGCGGCGCTGACGGGCGTCGGCTTGCCGCGCTCGACGTGGGAGTTGGGCCCCGATCGGCTGAGTGGTGGCGAACGCCGAAGGGCGGCTCTCGCGTCGGTCCTCCTGAGTGACGCCGACCTGCTGCTGCTGGACGAACCCACCAACCACCTCGACCTCGAGTCGTGCGAGTGGCTGGAGAACTTCCTGGACCAGTACCGCGGCGCCGCCATCATCGTCTCGCATGATCGCTGGTTCCTGGACAGCGTCACCAGGCGCACGCTGCACCTGGACCGCGGCCGCGTCACCAGCTACAGCGGTAACTACTCCTTCTTCGACGAGCAGAGCCAGCTGCGCTGGGAGCAGGACGAGGCGGCCTGGCAGCGGCAGCAGGCGAGGCTGCGGCAGGCCGAGGACTACATCCGCCGCAACATCGAGGGCCAGAACACGAAGCAGGCGCAGGGGCGGCGCAAGCTGCTGGACCGCGAAGAGAGGCTCGAGCGCCCATCGACCGAGCCGGGGCTGTTCCGCTTCCGCATGCAGCCGGCGCGTCCGAGCGGCGGCACCGTGCTGGAGCTGCGCGGGCTGGCCAAGGGCTTCGGCGGGCGGCTGCTGATCAACGGGCTGGACCTGCACGTGTCGCGGGGCGAGCGGCTGGGCATCCTCGGCCCAAACGGGTGCGGCAAGTCGACGCTGCTGAAGCTGCTGGCCGGGCGCACGGTGCCCGACGACGGGCGCATCGTGATCGGGCACAACGTCGACCTCGGGTTCTACGACCAGGAGCTGTCGGGGGTCTCGGACCACAACACGGTGATCGCCGAGATCGGCTCGGTGGACCCGCGCGCCACCCTGGGCGAATTGCGCAGCTTCCTGGCGGCGTTCGGCTACGGCGAGGACCTGTATGATCGGCCCGTGGGGCAGCTGTCGGGCGGCGAGCGCGGGCGGCTGGCCCTGCTGCGCCTGATCAAGGAAGGCCATAACACACTGCTGCTGGACGAGCCCACGAACCACCTCGATGTGCGCAGCCGCGAGTCGCTGGAAGCCGCCTTGCGCGAATTCGACGGGACGCTGATCGTGGTCTCGCACGACCGCCGCTTCCTGGACAAGGTGGTGCACAAGCTGCTGGTTTTTCCGGCGCTCGATGCCGCCGGCCTGCCGACCGGGCCCATCACGCTGTTCGACGGCGGCTGGGCCGAGTGGTTGAAGGACCGGGCGGGGCGGACGCAGACGGCCTCTTCGGGGCCGGCCGCGGCCACGGACACGCGGGCGAAAGAAGCCGCCTCGACCGGCGCCGCCAGCAGCGGCCTGAGCAAGAACGAGCAGACCCGTCGCCGGCAGTGGATCGCCGAGGCGGAAGAGGCCATCGCGCGGCTGGAAGAAGAAAAAGTGTCGCTGTTCGCGGTGATGGCCTCGCCATCCGCCAGCGGCGACGAGCGCGCGCAGGCCGGCCGGCGTATCCTGGAAGTGGACGCGGAACTGCACGGGCACATGGCCGACTGGGAACAGTGGCATACCGAGATCGAGGGCTGAAGATGGCGACACGTCGCGACGAGGAATCCGGACACAGCACCGACGTGCCGCGCGAGCGGGCGATCGTCGTCGGCGTCAACCTGCCGGACGCCTGGCTGGGCGGCAAGGGCGGCCTGGCCGACCTGCCCGAGCTGGCGCA
>CAIOLW010000380.1 GCA_903859215.1 uncultured bacterium
ATGCAGATCAAGCCCGGCACCGTCATCCACCAGTACCGCTTCGGCGAACCCATCGGCGCCGGCGGCATGGGCGAAGTCTACCGCGCGCAGGACACGAAGCTCGGGCGCGAGGTGGCCATCAAGGTGCTCCCGGCCGCCGTTGCGCAGGACCCGGAGCGCCTCGCACGCTTCAAGCGCGAAGCACAGTTGCTGGCGGCCCTCAACCACCCGAACATCGCGGCGATCTACGGGCTCGAGGACTCGGGAGACACGCTGTTCCTGGTCCTGGAACTCGTCGAGGGGGAAGACCTCGCCGAGCGCCTGAGGCGCGGCCGGATCCCGGTCGACGACGCACTCGCGATCGCGAAGCAGGTCGCCGACGCCGTGGCCGAGGCGCACGACAAGGGAATCGTCCACCGCGACCTGAAGCCCGCGAACGTGAAGCTGACGCCCGACGGCAAGGTGAAGGTGCTCGACTTCGGCCTGGCGAAGGCCGCCGCAGGCGATGCCTCGGCCGTGAGCGGGTTCGACGCGGGAAATTCGCCGACGATGACGCAGGCCGCGACGATGGCCGGGATCATCCTCGGCACGGCGGCCTACATGAGCCCCGAACAGGCGCGCGGGAAGCCCGTCGACCGGCGCACCGATGTCTGGGCGTTCGGCTGCGTGCTCTTCGAGATGCTCACCGGCGCCAAGGCGTTCGAGGGGGACGATGTCACCGAGACGCTGGCCGCGATCGTCCGTGGCGAGCCGGACTGGGCGCGCCTGCCGGCGGACCTGCCGCCGGCCGTGCGTGTGCTGATCGAGCGCTGCCTGGTCAAGGACCGCGCCGCGCGCCTGTCCGACATGTCGGTCGTGCGCTTCCTGCTGAGCGACACTGCCGGCTCGCTTTCCGGCGCCGCGGCGGCAACGGCCGCGACACCGGCATCGCCAAGGCCGCGTCGCCTGATTGCGCCGCTCGTCCTGGCCACCGCCCTGCTCGCGGTCGCCGTGACGTTCGGCCTCACGCGCTGGCTGGCGCCCGCCGGGAGCGCGGGGGCAGGCGCCGTCACGCACGCCAGCGTCGTCCTTCCGGACGGCGTCGAAATGGGCTCGGTCTCCCTGCTGCCGCTGGCGATTTCGCACGACGGTGCGCACATCGCCTTCGTCGGGGCCGCTGACGGGAAGAACCGGATCTACGTCCGCGCGCTGGACGAGCCCGAGGCCCGGGCGCTCGAGGGAACCGAGGGCGGCGACGGACCCTTCTTCTCCCCCGACGGCCAGTGGATCGCCTTCTTCGCCGGCCAGAAGCTCCGGAAGATCGCCGTCGGCGGCGCCGCGCTCCAGACCCTTGCCGACGCGCGGGCGCACCGTGGCGGCGACTGGGGCGACGACGGCTTCATCTACTTCGCGCCGACGAACGTCGGCGGCATCTGGCGCGTGCCGGAAGGGGGCGGCGAGGCCACCGAGGTCACGCACAAGGAGCCCGGGCAGGACGAGATCAGCCATCGCTGGCCGCAGTTGATCGCCGGCACGAACACGCTCCTGTTCTCGATCTGGACAGGGCCGGGCGACGACGAGCACCACATCGCGATGCAGAAGGTCGGTTCGAAGGAGCATCACGTGCTCGTCAGGGGCGGCGATGCGCCGCGCTATGCACCGAAGATCGCCTCGCTGCTCTACACCCACATGGGCGAACTGTTCGCGGTGCCCTGGGAACCGTCGCGCACGGACCTCGGCAAGGCCGTTCCGGTGGCCGCGGTCGAACGCCCGAACGAAAACCTCGGCAACGAGGGCTGCGGCAACTACACCGTCTCGGACGAGGGCACGCTCGCCTACCTCGCGGGCGGCCGAACGCACAATGCCATGCGGCTGGTGTGGATCGACCGGTCCGGCAAGCCCGAACTTGCTCCGTTGCCCGAGCACAAGTACGAGAACGCCGTGATCTCGCCCGACGGCGCGCGGGCGGTCGTGCAGATCAACGAAGGCATCACGGCCCTGTGGATGTACGACATCGACCGCAGCACGTTGACGCCGATCGGCAACAGCGCCGGCAGCAGCCAGGCGCCCCTGTGGACGGCGGACGGCGCGCGCGTGCTCTACCGCGGCACCCGCAAGGGCACCCGCAACCTCTACTGGCGACCGGCGGACGGCTCCGGCGATGAAGAGCGGCTCAGCTCGAAACCCGACGTGGTGCAGACCCCGACGTCCGTTTCCGCGGACGGCCGCTGGCTCCTGTTCGACGAAGGCGGGCCGAGCCAGGTGGGCGGCACCGGCATCTGGGTGATGCGGCTGGACGGCGACCGGACGCCCCGGCCCTTCTTCACGGAACCGACCGGCGAGAGGGACGGCCAGATCTCGCCCGATGGCCGCTGGGTCGCGTACCAGGTGCTGGTGGCGTCCCGGCAGGAGGTCTACGTGACGCCGTTCCCGGGACCCGGCGCCAGGCACCAGGTCTCGACCGACGGCGGCGCCGAGCCCCTGTGGTCACGCGATGGCCGCGAGCTGTTATTCCAGAACGGCACGAAGATGATGGCCGTCTCCGTCGCGCCCGGCACGGCGTTCTCCGCGAGCACCCCGCGCGTCGTCTACGAAGGCCGCTTCGTCAAGTCGATCAACGGCAACACCAGCTGGAGCCTCAGCCCCGACGGCCAGCGCTTCCTGCGCATCCAGCTCGTGGAACCGGAGCGGGCCATCAGCGAGTTCGGGCTGGTGCTGAACTGGTTCTCGGAGTTGAAGCAGCGCGGGTCCGTCGGAGTGAAATGACCTGGCCCAATGACCTGGCCCGTCGCGCCACGGCCCATCTACGGGGTCACCAGTTTGCTGATGAGACCTGTCTCGACGAGGTTGTCGTTGAGAAAGCGCGCAATCCGCCGGTCCCCCGGCTCCGTCAGGTGGATGCCGTCGCCCTGGAAACTCTCCGCGAATTCCGCAGCCGGCAGGGCCCTGAACAACCCGTAGAGATCCAGCAGGTCGACATTTTCCGCGGCGGCGACATCGCGCACCGCCTGCACATACGACTCGTGCAGCGGGACCAGGTCCGAGAGATTGTTCAGCCATCTGGTCGTCAGGTATGCGGGCTCGGCGCCGGGCTGGTGCGACGAGGGGGCCGTCAGCAGGATCGGGACGATGCCGTTTTCCCGGGCCAGGCGCACAATTCCTGCAAGATTGGCGCGAAAATCGGCCAGCGAAACTCTCTGTGCCGACGCCTTCCCCTTGAAGGTCCGCGCAAAAACGGCCTTGTCGACCAGTTGGACGACGCGTGATTTGGCCAGCAACGTCAACATCAGCTCGGAGTGTTCGAGATTCGAACGCCAGATCTGCTTGTCTTCGAGGCCGAAGGTGCACCAGTGGTCATTCCACCCGTAGTAGATGGTGACGATCCGCGGCTTGAGCGGAATGACATCGCGCTTGAATTGCTGGAGTCCCTGAAAAGAAGTCCACCCGCCGATGCCGAGATTGCGGTACGAGAAATCGATCCCGGGCCTTTCCTGCCGGATGAGTTCGGCGAAGAACTTGTCGTACTCGCCAAACTCGGTGCAGGAGCACCCCATGAAGACCATTGAAAGGGACGTGCCCGCTTCAGGAGCCTTGGTCTTTGTCGCGTAGTCCTTGGTCACCCACAGCAGGTCCTTGTCCACCTGGTACAACTGCTTGATCGCAATCGGATCGGGCCAGCCGATCTGTACCTTGGTGGGATAGTAATTGAACTGGAAGCCGACCAGGCGCAGCAAGACCTCGGCCACCACGATGCCGATGGCGAGGCCGCCGGCCAGAGTGGACATCCGCAGCGCAAGGCGTCTCATGCGAAAATCACCTCGGGTTGTCATTGGTCACGCTACCATAGTCCGTCGGCCCAGGTGAGGCACACTGCGCGCGGCCCACCAGCAGCACGGCATTGCCGAGGCCGCCGGCAGCCAGCACGGCCCCGCGCAGAACCGCAATGGCGCGCGCCAGGCCGGTTTCGCAGCCGGTGCCGCTGACCGTGCGGCACGAGACCACGGCAAATCCCGCCGCCTGGAGCGCCCGGCGCAGTTCGCGCGGCGGGTACAGGACCAGGTGCTGCGCCGGGTCGAGCATCGGCCAGCGCTCCCGCTGCCAGCGCGCGCGCAGTGAGCGCGCGTTCGGCGTCTGCAACAGGAGGACACCGCCCGGACGCAAGGCAGCGCG
>CAIOLW010000381.1 GCA_903859215.1 uncultured bacterium
CAACCAATCACTCCGGATTGGTTGATAAGTCAACCAACTGCCTCCATCAACACACCGCACACCGCCTTCAGAACCCCGCCTGCAACCCCAACCGCACATCATTGCCCTGCAGGCTCACCAGCTTCTGGTCCGACTCGTGGTACTGGTACGTCTCGTAGATCAGGCCGGCGCTGTACTCGGCCAGCACGGTGAGGTTCGCGCCGAGCGGATAGTCCACGCCGGCAAGCACCGTGGCGCCGCATTGGAAGTGGTGCGAGCTGGCCTCGAAGGTCGAGCCGTCGCCGTAGTCCTGGTAGCGGTGGTCCGTGAAATAGTAGGCCATGGGGCCCGCTCCCCAGTACGTCGACACGCCGTGGGCGCCCGGCCGCCGCCACAGGCGCTCGGCCCGCAGCGACAGCCCGTAGGCCGTGTACGAGGTCCCGCTCTGCCGGTCGTCGTCCACGCGCGGGTAGGCCGTCACGCGCCACGCCCGGCTCGGCGACGATGCCCATTGCCAGCCGATCCCCGTCGCCAGCGGCTTGAAGTTCTCGCCCAGCAGCACCAGCGGGCCCGAACACCGCGACTGCCCGGCAACCGCCGGCGTGCCCGGCCCGGCGTCGTCGAACCAGGCCACCACCGCCAGGCGCGCGCCGGTCGGGGCCAGGTGCCACGTCGCGCGCTCGGTATCCGGGTCCCCGGCGTAGTAGGTGGTCGACCACTGGTAGTTCACCTTCAGGCCGTACTCCAGCAGCAGCGCCAGGCCGCCGCCCACGTTGCACTCCAGCCCGAAGTCGGTGGCCCACGAATCATCGATGTAGTCGTGCTCATAGCCGCCGGTGAAGTGCGACTCGAGCCCCGACGCCCAATAGGTGCGCAGCCGTCCATGCGGCGCCTGCCGCCGCACATACTGGATGAGCAGGTTGGCGTTGTAGGTGCCGACCGGCCGCGCCCCGGGCTCGAACCAGCCGGCGGTGCCGTTGAACAGGCAGCCCAGGCGCAACCCCTGGCGGTCGTCGAACATGTGCCGCCACACGAACCCGTCACTCCCGGTCGGCGCCGATTCGTTGTAGCTCAGCCCGCCGCCGTAGTCGGTCATCCCCGACAGCATCCCCAGCCGCGGGATCGTGAACTCGAGCCCGCTGAACCCGGTCCCGCCGCCCTCGTCCAGCGAGCCCCGCCGGTGCGCGCGCCACGGGTACACCGTCACATAGGTCGCCAGCATGGCCGACGGGTTGATCGTCCGCACCTCCGGCACGTAACTCACGGTCCAGGTGGCCCGCGGCAGGTCCACCGCCACGAACGGGGTCGGCTTGACGACCACCCGCCCGCCATCGGCCCACGACGCCACCGAATGGGCCAGATGCACCCCGACGGCGAACGGCCCCGCCACCCGCACCCGCCCGCCCACCGACAGGTGGGTGTTCGCCTGCGCGAACGCGTCCGACCAGATCCCCGCATCGCCCTCGAGCGACGCCCGCCCCGACCGCGCGAACATCCAGTTCACCCCGAGGCCCGGGTTCACCTGGTGGTAGCCGCTCGCGGCCTCATTGAAGTAGTGCGACAGCCCGTAGACGTTCAGGCCCAGCTCGCCGGCCCCTGCCTGCGGCGACACTACTAATAGAGAGAGGGCGAGCATCGTGGCGGCGGCCGTCGTGCGCAGGAGGCGGTGCAGCATGGCGCATCCATCCCATCGGATCGTGGTCGTGGACCGGCGAGGGGGTTGAAACCGGTCGATCATACAGGGCCGCGGCGGCGAGGGCCAGCGTTTCGGGGTGATGCGTGGGGCTGCCGATTTGCGCCGGCGCAAGTGGGCGGATAGAGCTGGTCGCTCTTGTATGTCATTATAAAACAACAAATTAACTATTTTGTGTTCAGTATACACCTGCGCTGGCGCGGACGGGGCGGCCCCGGAAGCGCCGCATCATCCCCCCGCCGCGGATATCAAAACTCAAACTCACAACAAAATGTCATAAAAGAAGATACGGCACACTCCCGAACAAAGCCCCAAATCCAACCAACCCGTGATAAATCCAACGTTTGCGGGTCCCCGGGAAAATGAGTATTCTCGGGCGTCCGTTTGCCCGAAGTGGCACGATTCATTTTTTCCGGAGGAAGTGCTCTTGAAGCCCACATTCCGCGTTCTGACCGCCCTCGCGGCCAGCCTGGCCCTGGCGCCGGCTGCCCGCGCCAGCGAGGCCGACCTGGTCCTTCCGGACCTGAGCCAGGTGCATCTGCTGGGCACCGACGGCCACTCGCTGCTGCTTGTCGGCCTGCTGGTGTGCCTGTTCGGGCTCGCCTTCGGCCTGATGCAGTACCGCACCCTGCGGGCCATGAAGGTCCACAAGAGCATGGCCGAGATCTCCGAGCTCATCTACGAGACCTGCAAGACCTACCTGATCACCCAGGGCAAGTTCATCTTCGTCCTCGAGGGCCTGGTCGCGATCATCATCGTGGCCTACTTCGGGTGGATGCAGCACTTCGCCGTCCAGAAGGTCGCGATGATCCTGATCGCCTCGGTGGTCGGCATCCTCGGCAGCTACGGCGTGGCGTGGTTCGGCATGCGGATCAATACGCTCGCCAACTCGCGCTCGGCGTTCGAGGGCCTGCGCGGCAAGCCCTTCCCGACCTACGCGATCCCCCTGCAGGCGGGCATGTCGATCGGGATGCTCCTGATCTCGGTCGAGCTGTTCGTGATGCTGCTGATCCTGCTGTTCGTCCCGCGCGACTACGCCGGGCCGTGTTTCATCGGCTTTGCCATCGGTGAGTCGCTGGGTGCCTCGGTGCTGCGTATCGCAGGCGGCATCTTCACGAAGATCGCCGACATCGGCTCGGACCTGATGAAGATCGTCTTCAACATCAAGGAAGACGACGCGCGCAACCCGGGCGTGATCGCGGACTGTGTCGGCGACAACGCCGGCGACTCGGTCGGCCCCACCGCCGACGGCTTCGAGACCTACGGCGTGACGGGCGTCGCCCTGATCACGTTCATCATCCTGGCCGTCCAGCCCCAGTACCAGGCCACCATGCTGGTCTGGATCTTCCTGATGCGCCTGGCCATGATCCTGACCAGCGCCGGCTCGTACTTCATCAACGACATCTACGCCAAGGCCAAGTGGGGCAAGGCGGACCACATGAACTTCGAGCTGCCGCTGACGTCGCTGGTGTGGATCACCTCGCTGCTGTCGGTCGCGGTCACCTACCTGCTGTCGTACCTGTCGCTGCAGGGCATGCCCGACCCGACGCTGTGGTGGAAGCTGGCCTCGATCATCAGCCTCGGCACCATCGCCGGCGCCGTGATCCCCGAGCTGGTCAAGATCTTCACCTCGACCGAGTCCAAGCACGTCAAGCACGTCGTCAATGCCTCGCGCAAGGGCGGTGCCTCGCTGAACATCCTGGCCGGCCTGACCGTCGGCAACTTCAGCGCCTATTGGATGGGCATGACCATCCTGGTGCTCATGCTGGTCGCCTACGGCATCAGCACCATGGGCCTGTCGGCCCTGATGATCGCCGCGCCCGTGTTCGCCTTCGGCCTGGTGGCCTTCGGCTTCCTGGGCATGGGCCCGGTCACGATCGCCGTCGACTCGTACGGCCCGGTCGCGGACAACGCGCAGTCGGTGTTCGAGCTGTCGCTGATCGAGACGATCCCCGGCATCCGTGAGGAAGTGAAGCGCGACTTCGGCTTTACTCCCGACTTCGACAAGGGCAAGGAATACCTCGAGGCCAACGACGGCGCCGGCAACACGTTCAAGGCCACGGCCAAGCCCGTGCTGATCGGCACCGCGGTGGTGGGCTCCACGACGATGATCTTCTCGATCATCATGATGCTCACGCACGGCCTGACGACGAACCTCGACAAGCTGTCGCTGATGAACCCGCCGTTCCTGCTGGGCCTGATCGCCGGCGGCGCGATGATCTACTGGTTCACCGGCGCCTCGATGCACGCGGTGACCAGCGGTGCCTACCACGCCGTGGAGTTCATCAAGAAGAACATCAAGCTGGACAGCAACGCGACGCGGGCGTCCACCGAGGACAGCAAGAAGGTGGTGGCCATCTGCACGAAGTTCGCGCAGAAGGGCATGATCAACATCTTCATCGCCGTGTTCTTCACGACGCTGTCGTACGCCTGCTTCGACCCGTACTTCTTCATCGGCTACCTGATCTCGATCGCGCTGTTCGGCCTCTACCAGGCCATCTTCATGGCCAACGCGGGCGGCGCCTGGGACAACTGCAAGAAGGTCGTCGAAGTCGACCTGAAGCAGAAGGGCACCGAGCTGCACGCGGCGTCGATCGTCGGTGACACCGTCGGCGACCCGTTCAAGGACACCTCGTCGGTGGCCATGAACCCGATCGTCAAGTTCACGACGCTGTTCGGCCTGCTGGCCATCGAACTGGCCATCGTCGCGCGCGAGAAGAACCCCGTGATGCTGACGATCCTCGCCGCCGCCTTCCTGGCCGTCGCGGTCGTCTTCATCCTGAAGTCGTTCTTCGACATGAGCATCAAGGACGAAGAGGTGTAAGTGGACGCCGTCCTCTGGATGAAAGCTGCACTGTTCGGTCTGGTCGAGGGGGCCACGGAATTCGTTCCGGTCTCCTCGACCGGCCATCTGATCCTGGTGCAGGACTGGCTGAATTTCACGGGCCACAAGCAGAACGCCTTCACCGTGTTCATCCAGCTCGGCGCCATCCTGGCCGTGCTGTGGCTGTACCGGGCGAAGTTCCTCGAGCTGCTGCTGAACTTCTGGAAGCCCGGCCGGGCGCGCCAGTTGGTCATCAACCTGGTCATCGGCACCATCCCCGCCGTCGTGGTGGGGCTGCCGACCGACGACTGGATCGAGGCGCACTTCTTCCATCCGCTGCCGGTGGCCATCGCGCTGGTGGCCGGCGGCGTGGCCATCCTGCTGATCGAGAACCGCAGGCACCGCGTCACGGTGACGTCGATCGACGACATCCCGTGGCGCCTGGCGCTGGCCGTGGGCCTGGTGCAGGTGCTGGCGATCCTGTTCCCGGGCGTCTCGCGCTCGGGCGCCACGATCATGGGCGGGCTCATGCTCGGCCTGTCGCGCCTGGCGGCCACCGAGTTCTCGTTCTTCCTCGCGGTGCCGGCCATGCTCGG
>CAIOLW010000382.1 GCA_903859215.1 uncultured bacterium
CACCGGTGCCGATCCCGCGCCACCACCGCAGCCCGCACCTTCGGCGGGATGGTCGCCCGGTTCGCCCCGCCGGCCTTGCGCACCCGCGCGTCGCACGCCGCCGCCGCGACTTGCGCCGGCGCAAGTGGGAGCTCGCCGCGCGCAGCGACCGCCGCCGCCCGCCCGCAATCCGGACACTGCTGGACAACGACCTGCACCGCCGGCCCGGCGACGGCCATCGCACCGCCCTGCCCCGCGACCAGAGCCTCAAGCCCTGCCAGCACGGAATCGAGCCGATCCGCGCCGGCCGGCACCAGCCCCAGCTTCTGCGCTTTCTCGATCAACACTTCGAACCGCGCCACCTGCAGCCCATCACCCCGCAGGTTGATGGACACCGGTACGGGCTCGGCCGGCGTGGCCGCAGGCTCAGCGAACAGCGACCCCGCTCCAGCCGACCGGGACTTGCGCCGGCGCAACTGCCGAACCTCGTGCGCCAGTTCGCGCCGCCCGGTCACCGCCGCCTTCGCCACCCACGCCGCCTGGTTCGCGGGGGTCGCCACCCGCGCCACCTGCTGCGCCTTGGTCCACCCCAGCTCGCCCGAAGCCACCGCTTCGCGCAACACCGGCAACCGTTCGAGGTCATCAGCGAGCCGCTTGAACTGCCAGTAACGGTTCAGCGAGAACCCCAGCCCCACAGTCGCATACACCTGCAGCGACGGGTGCCCGAGCGCCCGGTACAACTCCCGCCGCTGCACCTCGGCGAACCACAGCACCGCGCACTCGCGCGCCCGGTCGCACACCCCCAACGCCTGGCGCAGCGAAGCATCGACGGTGGCGGCCGACAGGCCCGGGGCGAATTCCGGCAACGTATGGGCGCTCATGGATGGCCTCGTATTCCGGGAGGAAGTGAGGTCGAAACAACGGCGAATATATAGCGAAATAAACAATCAACCGCAAGGGCCAGAACAGATTATTTTCAGCCGTGTACTGTATACAGCCCACAGGAGGGGCGGCTCCTGGCCGCTGAATCCCCAACCGCGCCCACCCACCCACTTGCGCCGGCGCAATTCCTCTCTTATGGCGCCGGCTCCTCCGGCCGCCGCCCCCTCCCCCCGCGCCCCGGCGGCTGACACACAAGAGACGGCGGGCTATCCGCAGCGCCGAAGGCGCGAGGACTGCCCGCCGTCTCTTGTGTGTCGGCCGCCGCGATCCCTTTAGCCGATCCCCAACTCCCTCGCAACCGCAGCCAACGCCCGGTCATGCGTCCACAGTCGCGCCCCCGCCAACAGCGCCGCCGCCAGCAGGTGCACATCAACCCAACCAATGCCCTTGGCGACGATCTGGCGATCGTTAACGAGCCGCATCGCTTCGTCGTGGGAGGCGGTCGGTGCCGCGGGCATTCGGGCCAGAAGGGCGAGCACCTCGTCGCGCATGGCCAGATGCCCACACGCCAGTTCGCCACAGACGAACGGGTGTGCCAACACCTCGCCCTGCTCGAGCTTCGCGGCCAGGCTTGCGGAACGTCCCCGCAGATGGTCGATCCAGACCGAGGTGTCCACCAGCACGGGTCCATCCGGAGCCGGCTCGAACACGGCCGGGGCGATCACTTCTCGGGCCGCCGGCGCGGCGCAGCCATGGCTGCCGGGTCGCTTCCGGCCAACCGCGCCAGGCGCCGGGCGCTTTCGCGGGCCACCAGCGCCTCAAGCCCAAGTCGCACCAGCGCCGTCTTTTCGGTCACCCCGGTCAGTTGCGCGGCCGTGGCCAGCAACTCGTCGTCGATGTTCAATGTTGTCCTCATGCATATCATGATGCACGATTGATGCAGATCGTGCAAGCCCCAACCGCGGCCGCGCCAGAACGGCGCCCTCCACTTGCGCCGGCGCAACTCCCATGCCGCGGCGCCGGCCCCGCGGGCCGCCGCCCCCCCGCTTCCCCCGCGCATGGTCGCGCTACAGACACCGGGCCCACACACAACATCGGCAGGCTATCCGCAGCGCCGAAGGCGCGAGGACTGCCCGCCGATG
>CAIOLW010000383.1 GCA_903859215.1 uncultured bacterium
CCCTTACGACGCCGGCGACGACGAGAAGAGCCTGCGCGGCGCCACCGACGACATCAGCCAGCACCTGCAGCGCGAGTTGCAGGAGCGGCTGGGCAAGGCCGGCGTCGAGGTGATGGAGGCGCGGCTGGCGCACCTGGCCTACGCGCCCGAGATCGCCCACGCGATGCTGCAGCGCCAGCAGGCCAGCGCCGTGGTCGCGGCCCGCAAGAAGATCGTCGAGGGCGCCGTCGGCATGGTCGAGATGGCGCTGCAGGAGCTGAACTCGCGCGGCCTGGTGCACCTGGACGACGAGCGCAAGGCGGCGATGGTCAGCAACCTGCTGGTGGTGCTGTGCAGCGAGCACGCGGCGCAGCCGGTCGTCAACACGGGCACGCTGTACCAGTAGCATGAGCGAGAAGAAGGCATTCCCGCTGCGGCTCAGCCCGGAACTCTACGAAGAGATCCGGCGCTGGGCCGATGCGGACCTGCGCAGCGTCAACGGGCAGATCGAATACCTGCTGCGGCAGGCGGTCGCCAGGCGGCGCGGCGGGAATGCCGGCCCGGCCGGCGGGCCGGGCACGGGACCGAAGCCGGACGAACCGCCCGCCGACTGATCCCGCCGCCGGGCCCCGGGGCCTATTTCTCCTGGGCCTTCTCGAATCCCCCGATGAACACGAGGTCGATCGGGTTGGTCTCCTCGGTCCAGCCGGCGACCAGCCGCGCGCGCAGCGGTTCGAGCAGCGGCGCCGCCCCGGCCGACACGCCGCCCTTCCACTGGTCGCGCAGGCCGGCGAAGCGCGCCTCCTCGGACCGCGAGCCCGAGCCCCCGCTGATGCCCATGGCCTGCCGACCCGCGGCCGGGTCGTGCCCCAGCCAGCCGAAGTAGGCCAGCCCGTACAGCCAGGTGTACTCCGCCGGGCCCATCGCGGCCTTCGTCAGCGCCTCGTTGCGCGCCAGCCAGAACCCGGCCATCACCTGGGTCAGGTCGTGCGCCTCGCCCGTGCGCCCCCACCAGCCGCTGTGGCTGGCGGCGAATTTCGCCTCGGCATCGGTCAGTTTCGTGCGCCACTCCGCCATCGACTCGCGCACGACCGCGAACGCTTCCAGGCGTGCCGGGTCCGGCACGCCGTCGGCGGGAGGCGTGAACACGGCCGACGCGTCTTCTGTCGCCACCAGCGCCTGCTCGCTCGCCTTGACACGGCGGAAATCGCCGGCCATCTGCGCCGAGTACCAGGTGATGGCGCCCGCGGCCGCAATCGCCAGCAGGACCACGATGCTGCACCCGACGCCCGCAACCTTCCGTCCCGTCCAAGCCATCCTGGCCCCCTATTCGTTGCCGGGCTGCAGCCCGTATTCCCGGACCTTGCGCCACAGCGTGCTGCGGTCGATGCCCAGCCGCTGCGCGGCGCGCGTGCGATGCCAGCCGGTCTCGCGCAGCACGCGCGCCAGCAGCTCCCGCTCCTGTTCCGTATGCGCCGGCACCTTGCGCGCCTGCCCGGCCGACCGCGTCGCGTCGCGCAGTTCCGGCGGCAGGTGGTGCGCCGCCAGCGGCGCGCCGCGCGCGAGCACCAGTGCGTGCTCCAGCGCGTTTTCCAGCTCGCGCACGTTGCCCGGCCAGCCGTGCCCCATCAGCACGGCCAGCGCCGACTCGGACACCGCCGGCGGCGCCGCCAGGTTCTCGCGCCGGGCGATGCGCTCGAGGATGTGCGCCGCCAGCAGCGGGATGTCCTCGCGCCGCTCGCGCAGCGGCGGCACGACCAGCGACACGACCCGGATGCGGTAGTAGAAATCCTCGCGCAGCCGGCCGGTGGCCAGCAGCGCCTCGAGGTCGCGGTTCGTCGCCGAGACGATGCGCACGTCGACCGGCTGCGGCTTGTTGTCGCCGACGCGCTCGATCACGCGCTCCTGCAGCACCCGCAGCAGCTTCACCTGCACGACGGGGCTGACGTCGCCGATCTCGTCCAGGAAGATGGTGCCGCCGTCCGCCTCGGCAAAACGGCCGCGGCGGTCGCCGACGGCGCCCGTGTAGGCGCCGCGCACGTGGCCGAAGAGCTCGCTCTCCAGCAGCTGCTCGCTGAGCGCCGAGCAGTTGACCTGCACGAACGGCCCGCCCGCGCGCCCGCTTGCGTCGTGCACCGCGCGCGCCACCAGTTCCTTGCCGGTGCCGCTCTCGCCGCGGATCAGCACCGTGGCTTCACTGCCCGCCACGTCGGTGATCAGCGTGTAGAGCTCGCGCATGCGCGGGTCGCGCCCGACCAGCCGCCCGTAGTGGTCGCGGCCGGTGACCAGCTTGCGCAGGTCGGTCACCTCGGTGACGTCGCCCAGCAGCAGCGCCACGCCCAGTTCGGAACCGTCGCGCGCCCGCAGGGGCGCCGAGCGCATCAGCACGTGGCCGCGGCGGCCATCCCCCAGCTCGATCGTGGTCTGGTAGTCCACCACCGGCTGGCCCGAGCGCAGCGTCTCTTCCAGCACGTCGCGCGGGCAGGCGAGCTCCCCGAACAGCCGGCAAACCGGCATCCCCGTCATGTCCCGGGCGCCGCGCCCGAACAGCGCCTCGGCCGCCGGGTTCATCGAGACCACGTTCAGCGCGGGGTCCAGCACGATCAGGCCATCGTTCAGGGCCGCCACCACGCCGACCAGGCTGTCGAACCCCATGGCCGCCAGCAGGGCCCTCAGGCTGGCGCCGCCGTCCTTGCTGTCCATCGCGACCTCCGCAGCATGCAACACTAGTGTTGCAACAATATCGATGCACGCAACAACATCGTCAAGTGCAAGGACTGCCGACAAGCGTCCCCAGGAGACCCCTATTCATGTTTAATCGTTTTAATGACAATACATTGCGACAAACACGACACTCATTGTCGACAAAATCTCCCGACAGGCACGATCCCTGCTTTTCGGACCCCGTTGATGTTGCACGCGACACACGCGGTCCGGCCACCCTGCGAGGAGCCGGCTTACGGGAAAGGATCCCCGACATGGCCAACGTGATGGAATTCAACGCAGCGAATTTCGAGAACGAAGTGAAGGGCAGCGAGGTCCCCGTGCTGGTGGACTTCTGGGCGCCGTGGTGCGGCCCCTGCAAGATGCTGGGCCCGACGATCGAGGCGCTGGCCGGCGAATTCGCGGGCAAGGCGAAGGTCGGCAAGGTCAACGTGGACGACAACCAGGACCTGGCCGCGCAGTTCGGCATCCGCGGCATCCCGACGGTGCTGCTGTTCAAGGACGGCCTGCAGGTCGGCAGCTTCGTGGGCATGAAGTCGAAGGAAGAGCTGACCAAGGCGCTGGACGCGGCCCTGTAGTTTCCTGCGATCCGGGAGCGAGTCGCCGCCTGTCGCCCGGGCGGCGCTCGTCTTTCCGGTCGGCAACCTGCGCCTTGGCGACGCGCGCCGGCGCGCCGCGAACGCTTGCCGCCGGGTCCGGGGTGCGCGACATTGATCCACGGCATTGGTCTTCTGGAATTCCCGTCACGACCCAGCGGCTGCGAGGTGTGCCCATGGCCGGCATCATGGATGGCGTCAAGAAGCTGTTCGGCGCGAACGATCGCCCGAACAACATCTTCTTCATCGTGTTCGACAGCTGCCGGTGGGATGCGTACCAGGCCGCGCGCACGCCCAACCTCGACCGCATCGGCACGGCCGAGAAGCGCTACAGCTACGCCAGCTGGACCAGCCCCAGCCACTTCACGTTCCTGATGGGCATGGTGCCGCACCAGAGCCCGCGCGGCGTGTTCGCCTCGAACGTTTACCGCGACGAGTTCGCGCTGTGGTCGCAGCGCCTGAACATCAAGGATGTCGAGTTCGGCAAGTTCGTACCGCAGCTCTCGCTGCCGCACTTCCTCAAGTCGCAGGGCTACCGCACTGAGGGCGTCGTCAGCCTGCCCGTGCTCAACCCGATGACGGTGCTCAGCGCGCACTTCGACCGCTACGAGCTGGCTCCCAGCCACAACGACCTGTCGATCATCCTCGACGGCGGCACCGTCGCGCGCGAGGGCAAGGTGCCGTTGTCGATCGGCCGCATCGAGGCGAAGACCGACCAGCCCACGTTCTGGTTCCTCAACACCGGCGAGACGCACTACCCGTACCTGCTGCCGGGCGAGACCGCCGGCGACCTGCCGCACATCAGCGGCGTGCACGGCGTCTTCAAGTCGCTGGACGAGTTCCTCAAGAACCCCTCTGAGATTTCCGAGGGCCGCGACGAGGATGAATTCTTCACGCCCGCGCAGTTCCGCGCCTTCTACGACAAGCAGGTCGCCAACGTCGAGCACCTTGACGGCGTGATGGGCCGCCTGATGGACCGCTGCCCGCCCAACACCTACTTCATGGTCATGTCCGACCACGGCGAGCTGTTCGGCGAAGACGGCTACTTCGGCCACGGCCCCATCTTCCACGAGAAGGTGTTCGAGGTCTTCTACCTGGAAGGCAAGCTGCCGTGAGCGGACCGGTCTCCGATCCGCAACTGATGCGCGCGGCCATCGCTGAGGCCGCGGTCGGCCTGGCGGCGGGCGACGGTGGCCCCTTCGGCGCCGTTGTCACCTGTGACGGCGTCATCATCGCGCGGGGACACAACCAGGTGGTCGGGCTGAACGACCCCTCGGCCCATGCCGAGGTGCAGGCCATCCGCGCCGCCTGCCGCGAATTGGGCACCTTCGACCTGACCGGCTGCGAGATCTACGCCACCTGCGAGCCCTGCCCGATGTGTTTTGCGGCCATCCACTGGGCGCGGCTGGACCGCGTGCACTTCGGCGCCTCGCGCGGCGATGCCGCCGCGGTCGGCTTCGACGACGCCGCCATCTACGACGTGCTGGCCGAGCGCCGCGAACCGGCATTCGAAGTGCTGCCGGATGTCGATGCCGACGCCTGCCGGCGCCTGATGCAGCAGTGGCGCGACGACGAGGATCGCGTCCCGTACTGACCGGCCGTCCCGAATGGGCAGCTCGTCCCGACCGAAGGTGCCGCGTGAGTTCCCACGACCATCACCACCACCATCACGAGCATCACCACGCCGGGCACCACCACGCCCACGCGCCGGACCTGGGCGCCGTCGCGCAGCGCGCCTTCATCATCGGCATCGTCCTGAACGGCATCTTCGTGGCGGTCGAGGCCGGCGCCGGCATCTTC
>CAIOLW010000384.1 GCA_903859215.1 uncultured bacterium
GCCGGCGGGCCGGTCGAGGTCGTCTCGGCCGGCGCCGACCAGCTCTTCCGCGAGATCACGCCCGCCCAGGTGGCCGGGCTGCCGCGCTACGACGGCGAACTGCTCATGACCAGCCACGGCGCCGGCTGCTACACGTCCGAGGCGACGATGAAGCGCTACCAGCGCCGCAACGAGGTCCTGGCCGACGCGGCCGAGCGCGCCGCCGCGCTGGCCTGGCAGCTGGGCGCCAAGGAGTATCCGCACGCCGAGCTGCAGCGCGCCTGGACGCGGTTCCTGTGGCACGGCTTCCACGACGACCTGACCGGGACGTCGATCCCCGAGGCGTACACGTTCAGCTGGAACGACGAACTGCTGAGCCAGCAGGAGTTCACGCAGGTGCTGACCGATGCGGTGGGTGCGATCGCGCGGGGGATGGACACGGACGTCGAGGGCGAGCCGGTCGTGGTGTTCAACCCGCTGGGGTTCGCGCGGACCGACCTGGTCACCGTCCCGGGCGCCGGCACGGTGTTCGACGGCGCCGGACGGCCCGTGCGCGCGCGGGCCGCGGGCGGCAGCGTCACGTTCGCCGCGACCGTGCCGGCCGACGGCTGCGCGGTCTACGAACTGCGGCGCGCGGCCGTGCCCGGCCAGATCGCCGACAGCCCGTTCCCGGGAAGCGCCTTCGCGTGGGACGCGGCGTCCGGCACGCTCGAGAATCCGCGCTACCGCCTGCGCCTGACCGCCGCGGGCCTGGTCTCGCTGTTCGACAAGCAGGTCGGGCGCGAGCTGCTTGCCGCGCCGCCGCGCCTGCAGTTGCTGCACGACGAACCGGCGAAATGGGCGGCCTGGGAAGTGGACTACGACGACGTCATGGCGGCGCCCTATGCCGAGGTCCCGCTGGGCGGCGTGCCGACGTCCGTCCAGATCGGCGAGGCGGCGGCCCGCCTCACGTTCCGCCACGAGGTCGCCGGTTCGGTGATCGACCAGACTCTGGTCGTGGGCGGGTTCGGCGCCGCCGACCGCCTGGAGTGGGACCTGGCGATCGACTGGAACACCAAGGGCACGCTGCTGAAGGCCGCGTTCTTCCCCGCCGCGCGCGACACGCAGGCGACCTACGACCTGGGCCTGGGCGTCATCCACCGCGGGCTGAACCGGCCCAAGCGGTACGAGGTGCCGGCGCAGCGCTGGGCCGACGTCACCGACGCGTCGGGCGCCTTCGGCCTGGCGATCCTGAGCGACAGCCGCTACGGCTGGGACCGTCCCGACGCCGGCACGCTGCGCCTGAGCCTCATCCACACGCCGTCCATCAACAACCGCTGGACGTGGCTCGACGACCAGAAGTCGATGGACCTGGGGCGGCACCACCTGTCGATCGGCATGGTGGGGCACGGCCCAAGCTGGCACCCCGACGTGCCGCGGCAGGCCGACGCGTTCAACCAGCCGCTGATCGCCTTCACGGGGGCGGGCCGGCATGCCGGCACGCTCGGCCGTGAACTGTCGCTGCTGGCGGTCAAGGGCGAGCAGGCCGCCGTGCGCGCGCTGAAGAAGGCGGAGGACAGCGATCGGCTGGTCGTGCGCCTGCAGGAAACGTCGGGCCGTGCCGCCGCGGGCGTGGCCGTCTCCGCCCTCGGGAAGGTGCTCGGCGTGCGCGAGCTGCGCGGCGATGAGGTCGAGATCCCACTGGGCGCCGATGTGCGCCTGCGGGACGGCATCGTCACCTGCGACCTGAAGCCCTTCCAGCCGCGGACTTTCGCGCTCGAACTGGCGGCGACCGCGGGCGCGCCGGCGGCCGCGCGGAGTGTGTCCCTGGACCTGCCGTGGAACCTCGACGGCATGAGCGACGATGCGCAGCCGAACGACGGCGATTTCGACGGCGCCGGCCGTTCGCTGCCGTCGGCGGTGATCCCCGCCGAGTTCACGCGCGACGGCGTCACGTACCGCACCGGCCCGCGCCGGCCGGGCGCCCTCAACCTGCTGCGCTGCGCCGGGCAGGACCTGGCCCTGCCCGAGTCCGACCTGCGGTCGCTGCACCTGCTGGTCTGCGCGACCGGCGACCGGCGCGAGGTCGCGTTCGGCGACCGCGCCGTGACCGTGCCCGACGGCGCCGCGTTCTTCGGCCAGTGGGACAGCCGCGTTGCCGGCGGCGAGATCGTCCACGAGGCCGCCGACCTGACGAACGGGTACGTGAACGCGCTGCCGATCGGCTGGGTCGTCACCCACCGCCACGACGCGACGGGCCGGAATGAGCCCTACGTGTTCACGCACTTCTACCGCGTGACCGTGCCGGTGGCCGCCGGGGCGCGCAGTTTCAGGCTGCCGGACGACCCGAAGGTGGTCGTCCTGGCCGCCTCGCTCTCGGACGGGCGCTGCGAGGAACTGGCGCCGACCTCGCCCCTGGTCGATCGGCCCGACCGGCCCAGCCTCAAGGTGAAGGCAGACGGCCGCAGCTTCGTCGACGGGATGCAGGTGGGATTCGCGAGCCCGAACGCGGGCGCCGCGATCACCTGGCGGCTGGGCGACGGCGCCGCGCAGCGCTATGACGGCACGCCCGTGCGCCTGGCCGACACATCCGTGCTGACGGCGACGGTGACGGCGCCCGGCTTCGCGAAGCCGGCCACGCGTACGGTCACGTTCACGCGCGTCGAGCCCCGGTCGGCCGACGCCACGGTCAAGGCGGGATCCCTGTCCGAGGGCCTGATTGCGCGCTGTTATGAAGGCGTCTGGTCCAAGCTGCCCGACTTCGCCGCGCTCAAGCCGACTGCGACGCTGGCCGGCGTGCCGGTCGCCATCCCCGCCTCGGTGCGCGCCGAGGACATCGGCCTGCAGCTGGAGGGCTGGCTGGTGGCGCCCGCGCGCGGTGTGTACAGATTGTGCCTGGCCAGCGACGACGGCAGCCGGATGTGGCTGGACGACCAGCTGGTGTCCGACGCCGACGGCCTGCACGGCGCGAACGAGGCGTGGTTCGAGGTCCCCCTGGAAGCCGGTCCGCACCGGTTGCGGGTCGACTTCTTCCAGCACCTGGGCGGGCGCGACCTGTACCTGAAGTGGGCGGGGCCGGGCATGGCGGCGCAGCAGGTGCCGCTGGATGCGCTGCGGCACGTCCCCGGGAAGTGATGCGGATGAAGATCGCCGTCGTCCACGACTACGCGGATGTCTTCCGCTGCACGCCGGCTTTCGCGCGCCTGGCCGGGCACGAGGTGATCGTCTCGACAGAGGCGAGCCTGGACCCGGCGCGCCTGGTGGCGGCGGCGCGCGGCTGCGAGGCGCTGGTGCTGACGCAGCAGCGGGTGGCGTTGTCGCGCACGGTCATCGCGCAATTGCCGGACCTGAAGTTCATCGCGCAGACCGGCCGCAACACCGACCATCTCGATGTGGCGGCATGCACGGAGCGCGGCATCGTCGTCTCGGTGGGGCGCCGCAGCAGCGCTGGCCCGCACTCGACCACGGCCGAGCTGGCGTGGGCGCTGATCCTGGCTTCGCTGCGGCACCTGCCGTTCGAGGCGGAGCGGCTGCGCGCCGGCCACTGGCAATCGACCGTCGGCACGCGACTGTACGGACGCACGCTCGGCGTGTACGCGTTCGGGCACATCGGCGCCGCGGTGGCGCGCGTGGGGCGTGCGTTCGGCATGGACGTGGTGTGCTGGGGCCGCG
Source organism: uncultured bacterium (assembly GCA_903859215.1). Taxonomy (GTDB): domain Bacteria; phylum Krumholzibacteriota; class Krumholzibacteriia; order LZORAL124-64-63; family LZORAL124-64-63; genus CAINDZ01. The sequence goes on from CAIOLW010000384.1 coordinate 3,631, forward strand.
AGGGCTCGCTGGCGCGGGCGGCGGCCGAGGGCTTCGCCGTCGCGTCCGATCGCGAGACGTTCTTCGCGGGGGCCGACGTGCTGACGCTGCACCTGCCGCTGAAGGCCGAGACGCGCAGCATCGTGACGGCCGCCGACCTGGCGCTGATGAAGCCCGATGCGCTGCTGGTCAACACGAGCCGGGCGCCGCTCATCGCCGAGGGGGCGCTGGCGGAGGCGCTGCGACGGGGACGGCCGGGGTTCGCGGCGGTGGACGTGTACGAGGAGGAGCCGGTCACCGGCGCCGCGCATCCGCTGCTCGCGCTGCCGAACGTGCTCTGCACGCCGCACCTGGGCTACGCGGAACAGGGTTCGCTGGCGTCGCTGTACGCGGTGGCGGTGGAGCAGGTGCTGGCGTATGCGGCGGGATGTCCGTGTGACGTCGCGAACCCATAAAGACAGGGCGCGCAACTGACGCACCGACTCGCCGATGGGAAAGCAATCGCTCCATCACGCGCCGACATGGGTTGCGCCCTTGACGCCGGGGGGAATATGTCCCGTTCCCGCGAACCGTTGGTCCTGGCCTGGGCCACGGACCTGCACCTGGACATGGCCCGGCCCAGGCATCTTCGCCATTTCCTGGCCTCGGTCCGCGACAGCGGCGCCGAAGCGCTGCTGGTCGGCGGTGACACGGCGACGGCCGTCGATGTCAGCGAGCGATTGTGCGAACTGGCCGATGCGACCGGCCTTGCAATCTACTTCGTGCTCGGAAACCACGATTTCTATGGGGGGTCGGTGGCGTCCATCCGCGCCCGGGCTTCCGCGCCTGGCCGTCCCCGCCTGCAGTGGCTGCCGGCGACCGGTCCGCTGGAGCTGGCGCCGGGCATCGTGTTGGTTGGTCATGACGGTTGGGGCGATGCCCGCCTCGGGAACTTCGCGGCGTCGGATGTCGTGCTGACGGACTACCTGGTCATCGAGGAGTTGAGCCGCTACTTCCGGCCGGAATCATTCACAGGAAGTTTCGGGGAGCGATCGGCACTGCAGGCCGCGTTGCAACGGCTCGGCGCGGACGCTGCGGCGACGCTGGCTCCGCACCTGGCCGCTGCCGCAGCTCCCGGTCGCCATGTCATTGTCCTGACCCACGTGCCGCCGTTCCGTGAAGCCTGCTGGCACGAGGGGCGGATCTCCGATGACCGCTGGCTGCCCGGCTTCACCTGCGGCGCGCTGGGTGAACTGCTGACGGCGGCTGCGCGCGGGCACCCGGATTGCCTGTTTACCGTGTTGTGCGGCCACACTCACAGCGGCGGCACGGCGCGCATCGCGCCCAACCTGGTCGCGCACACCCAGGGCGCAAGTTATGGTGATCCAAACTGGTTAAGGCTCGAAGTGTCGCCGGACGAGGCCAGGCTCCCGGGTTGATCGGGCGTGATTGCCCCCGCCGGCGCCGCACGGCGGCGCGCCGTTACAGCTTGGCACGAACCCCCGGATGCGCTATCATGGATGGGTGCCCACCGCCCCGGGAGTTTCTTTCCCGCGCGCGCCGGAGGGACACATTCCGGGCGCGACGCCGACATGGGCGCAACCCGGTTTCCCCAGACAGACATTCCTTTTTCGTTTGGAACGGATCCGCATGTCCGAAACCACCACCGGTGTCCTGGACCTCTCCCAGAAGGGGGACGGTTTCCTGCGCAACCCGGCCAAGTCGTTCGTGGCCACGCCCGAAGACGTGCTGGTGCCGCGGCAGGCCATCCAGAAGTTCGCGCTTGTTCATGGCGCGACCATCACCGGTCCGGTCAAGACCGGGCGGCGCTCGCCGCAGCTGGTCGGCCTGGACACCATCTGCGGCGTCACCTACGACCGCTACCGGCAACGCACGCCGTTCGAGAAGCTCCTGGCGGTCAACCCCGACCGGCGCTTCCGCATCGGCGACCACGGCGGGCCCACGATGCGCATCGTCGAGCTGTTCGCGCCGCTGGCGCGCGGCACGCGCGGGCTGATCGTGGCGCCGCCGCGCACGGGCAAGACGGTGATCCTCGAGGAACTGACCAAGGCGATCTGCGCCGACTCGCCCGATTCGCGCGTGGTCGTGCTGCTGGTCGACGAGCGCCCCGAGGAAGTGACGCACTTCCGCCGCTCGGTGCCGGCCGAGGTCCTGGCCAGCAACAACGACCAGGACATCGAGGCGCACGTGAAGCTGTGCGAGCTGACGATGGCCCAGATCCGCTGCGAGGCCGAGTGCGGCCACGACGTCGTGCTGCTGGTCGACAGCCTGACCCGCATGGCGCGCGCGTTCAACAACCACATGCCGGGCTCGGGACGCACGCTGTCGGGCGGCCTCGACTCGCGCGCCATGGAGATCCCGCGCAAGTTCTTCGGCATGGCGCGCAACGTGGAGGGCGGCGGCTCCATCACCGTCATCGCCACCGCGCTGATCGAGACGGGTTCGCGCCTGGACGACCTGATCTTCGAGGAGTTCAAGGGCACCGGCAACAGCGAGATCGTGCTGGACCGCCAGATGGCCGAGGCCCGCGTCTTCCCCGCCATCAACATCCGCACCAGCGGCACCCGCCGCGAAGAACTGCTCTACACCGAGGACCAGATCCTGGCCCTGAACCTGCTGCGCAAGCGCGCCATCGCGGTGCCGCCGCGGCAGGCCATGGAGGGCATGCTCAAGCTGATGGACAAGTATCCCTCGAACGATGTGCTGCTGGCGGGGCTGAAGAGCCTGCCGGGAGCCTGAGGAGATCGGCATGGGGGATGAGGTCCGCGCCGCGCTGGCCGCCATCGCCCGCCGCTGGGTCGAGTCAGGGTGGCGGCATGACGACGCCCTTCCGGACGGGCACATCGTCGATGCGCTGCATGCTCCCGGGTTCATCGACCATGACAGCGGTGGCCGCGCCGCCGACAATGCCGGGTTCCGCGAAGGCATCGTGAGATTGCTCGCCGCGTTCCCGGACCTGCGGGCCGAGGCGCGCGATTGCGTGGTGGAGGCGACTTGCGCCGGCGCAAGTGGCGCCTGCTCGGGAACCGTCGCGGTGCGTTGGACTGCCGTCGGCACCCAGTCCGGGCCGTATCTCGGCGCGGCGCCGACGCATCGCCCGATCGAATTCAAGGGCATCGAGATCATCCGCGTCCAGGACGGCCGGATCACCGAGCGCTGGGGCGAATGGGACGGGCTCGAACTGCTCGCGCAACTGAACCGGGGAACGCCATGACCACACCCGCCATGCCCAAGGCCCACCCCCTGTTCGTGCGCGCCCCGCGCGGGAACGCCGTCGAGGCGCCCGCGCCTGAGCTGCCCATGTCCCGCGCCGAGATGGATGCGCTGGGCTGGGACGAGTGCGACGTCATCGTCGTGACGGGTGATGCCTACATCGACCACCCCAGCTTCGGCATGGCCGTGGTGGGGCGCGCGCTCGAGCGGGCGGGGTTCCGCGTCGGCATCATCTCGCAGCCCGACTGGCACAGCGCCGAACCGTTCACCGTGCTGGGCAGGCCGCGGCTCTTCTTCGGTGTCACCGCCGGCAACATGGACTCGATGGTCAACCGCTACACTTCCAGCCGCAAGCCGCGCAGCGAGGATGCCTACACCCCGAACGGCGAGGCCGAGCGGCGCCCCGACCGCGCGGCGCTGGTCTACGCGCAACGGTGTCGCGAGGCGTTCAAGGACGTGCCGGTGGTGCTGGGCGGCATCGAGGCCAGCCTGCGGCGCATCGCCCACTACGACTACTGGTCGGACAAGGTGCGGCGCAGCGTGCTGCCCGACGCGAAGGCCGACCTGCTGGTGTACGGCAACGGCGAGCGGCAGATCCTGGAAATCGCCTACCGGCTCGATAAGGGCGAGGACGTGAAGTCGCTGACGGACATCCGCGGCACGGCGTTCATGCGCAGCGCGGTGCCGGCGGGTTTCATCGAACTGGATTCGACCGAACTGGACCGGCCCGGCCAGTTGATCGTGCACGCGGACCCGTACGCGATGGAGCCGGTGGGCTGCGCGACGGGCGACGGCGCCGAGCACGCCGGCCCCGAGGTGGGCCCGGCCGACAGTGCGCCTGTCGGGCCGACCGCGCCCGCGGACCCGCGCAAGCTGTGGGCCGACCGCGACCGCACCGTGGTGCGGTTGCCGGCCTACGAGCAGGTTGCCGATGATCCCGTACTTTACGCGCATGCCTCGCGGGTGATGCACGCCGAGACGAACCCCGGCAACGCGCGCGCGCTGGTGCAGCGCCACGGGGCCCGCGACCTGTGGCTGAACCCGCCGCCGATCCCCCTGTCGACGCCCGAGATGGACGCCGTGTTCGACCTGCCGTTCGCGCGGCGGCCGCACAGCAGCTACGGCACGGCGCGCATCCCGGCCTGGGAGATGATCCGCAACTCGGTGAACATCATGCGCGGCTGCTTCGGCGGTTGCACGTTCTGCTCCATCACCGAGCACGAGGGACGCATCATCCAGAGCCGTTCGGAGAAGTCGGTGCTGCGCGAGATCGAGGCGATCCGCGACAAGGGCGACGGCTTCACCGGCGTCATCTCCGACCTGGGCGGGCCCACGGCGAACATGTACCGCATGGCCTGCAAGTCGCGCGAGATCGAGGCGGCCTGCCGCCTGCCGTCCTGCGTGTACCCGGCCATCTGCCCGAACCTGGACACCGACCACTCGGCGCTGATCAGTCTCTACCGCAAGGCGCGCGAGCTGCCGGGCGTCAAGAAGGTGCTGATCGGCTCGGGCGTGCGCTACGACCTGGCGGCCACCTCGCCGGCGTACGTGAAGGAACTGGCGCAGCACCACACGGGCGGGTACCTGAAGATCGCGCCCGAGCACACCGAGAGCGGTCCGCTCGACCTGATGATGAAGCCGGGCATCGGCAGCTTCGAGAAGTTCCGCGCGCTGTTCGACAAGTTCTCGCAGCAGGCGGGCAAGAAGCAGTACCTGATCCCGTACTTCATCGCCGCGCACCCGGGCACCACCGACGAGGACATGCTGAACCTGGCGCTGTGGCTGAAGAAGAACGCCTTCAGGCCCGACCAGGTGCAGACGTTCCTGCCTTCGCCGATGGCCACCGCGACGGCGATGTACCACTCGGGACGCAATCCGCTGCGCAAGGTGACGCGCGAGGCGCGGCCCGGCGGCGACGAGGTCATCGTCCCGAAGCGATACAAACAGCGCGAACTGCACAAGGCCTTCCTGCGTTGGCACGATTCGGCCAACTGGCCGTTGCTGCGCGAGGCGCTGCAGCGGATGGGCCGTGAGGAACTGATCGGCACGGGGCCTGAGTGCCTGGTGCCGGCCGCACAAGGGAAGGTTGCGATGGCCAAGGGCAGGGACGACAAGGACAACAACGAGAAGAAGGCCCAGGGCGCGGGTGCGCCGCCGAGATCAGGCGGCGGCAAGGCCCCGACGCCGCCCGATGTCGTCAGGATCGGCCGCGTGCCCGGCCGCGCCCGCCTGTCGGCAAAGGGGCGCGCCAACGCGAAGAACAAGCTGTCGGAGAACGACAAGGCGGCGGTGCTGCGCAAGCAGGCCGCGCGTGAGCGGGCCGAGGGGCGCGCTGCCGCGGGCGCGCCGGGACGCGGCCGCACCGCCGAGGAAAAGCGCGCCTCGCTTGACCGCGCCCTGGCCCGCAAGCCCGACCGCAGCGACCGCAAGCCGTCGCGGCAGCAGGAGCCGGACGATGCCCCGGCGGCCGTCGTGCGCAAGCAGCGTGAGATGGCGGAGCGGCGGGCGAAGAACGCGGCGCGGCGCGCGTCAGGAACGGAGCACCCTGCCGGCGCCAAGCCCGGGACCAAGCCCGGTGCCAGGCCCGGTGGCAGACCCGGCGGGCCCGTGCGCGGGAAGGCCTCGCCGGGACGTACGGGGCCGCCGAAGAAGCGGGGACGCTAGCGGCAGCAATGGCGACGGCGCCAGTGCTACCGCCTGATATTCACCTGCCCCATCTTCTGCTCGACCTTCAGGCGCAGCACCGGTCCCGGCACCTCGGGATTGTCCGCCTGGAGCGTCGGCTTCGTCTCGCCCGACGTCTCGACGCGCATGTTCGCCGGCA
>CAIOLW010000385.1 GCA_903859215.1 uncultured bacterium
CTCATCGACGAGGGCGTGCGCAACGGCGAGTTCCGCGACGACGAACTCGAGGCCATGCAGAGCGCGCTGCTCGGCGCGTTCCTGGTCTGCAACGTCGCGGTCCTGGCGCCGGGCGCGGATGAACAGGGCAGCTGCGGCTGCCCGTCGGGAACGGTGGAAGTGCGCAAGGTCCTCAATGTGGTGCTCGAAGGCATGCGCAGCAGCGAAAGGAAGATGTGATGAGGTCCGTGCAACTGGTGGCGGTGGGGATGATGGCGATGCTGGCGCTGGCGGGCTGCAAGGGCAAGCCCGGCGCCGAGGCGCAGGCGGGCACGTCGAACCGGCCGGTGGTGGCCGTGGATGTCGCGATCGCGGCGCTCGATTCGCTGGTCGAGAAGGTGGCGGTGGTCGGCTCGCTCGAGCCGAAGCGCCAGGCCGAGGTGCGGTCCGAGATCTCGGGCACCGTCACCGCGGTGGCGGTGACCGAATGGGTGCCGGTCAGGCGCGGCGACGTGCTGGCCCGCCTGGACCCGCGCGAGACGGACGCCTCGCTGGCGATGGCGAAGGCCGAACTGGCCCGCGCCGAGGCGAACGAGACGCGCGCGGTGCGCGAGCTCGAGCGCAGCGTGCACCTGCGCGAGGCCGGGCTGGCCACGCAGCGCGCGCTCGACGACGCGAACACCGAGCGCGATGCGGCAAAGGCGGCGACCGAGGCCGCCCGCGCCCAGATGGCCTACGCGAAGAGCCGCGCCGACAAGGCCGTGCTGCGCGCGCCCATCGACGGCGTCGTGTCGTACCGCGGCGCCGACGTGGGCGACTACGTCGAGAACATGGGCGCGCCGGCGCTCTTCCGCGTGGTGGACAACCGCCTGCTCGACCTGACCGTCACCGTGGCGGCGGCGCGCAGCTCGCGCCTGGCCGTCGGCCAGACGGTCACCTTCACGACCGAGGCCGTGCCCGGCCGCACCTTCACCGGCGCCATCGCCCACATCAACCCCTCGTTCGACCAGGCCAGCCGCACCCTGCAACTGGTGGTCGAGGTGCCCAACGACGACGGCGCCCTGCGCGGCGGCCTGTTCGTCTCCGGCGTTGTCACGACCGGCGTGCGCGCGTCCGTGCTGCGCCTGCCGCGCGAGGCGCTCCAGGCCTGGGACGTGACCGGCGGCCGCGCCGACGTCTACGTCGTCGAGCAGAACATCGCCCGTCGCCGCAGCGTGCAGGTGGGCACCGCGGTCGACGGGCGGGTCGAGATCACGGGCGGCCTGGCCCCCGGCGCCTCGGTCATCGTGCGCGGCGCCTTCAACCTTCGCGACGGCGACACCGTGCGCGTCGCCGCCGGCAAGGAGGGCTGAGCCGTGTTCCTGTCGAACCTGTCGATCAAGAGGCCGGTCTTCGCCGCCGTGCTGATGCTGGCGCTGGTGACCCTGGGACTGTTCTCCTACAAGCGGCTGGCCATCGACATGTGGCCGAACGTCGAGATCCCGTACGTGACGGTGATCACGACCTACCCCGGCGCCGCGCCCGAGACGGTTGAGCGCGAGGTCAGCAAGCGCATCGAGGAAGCGGTCAACCCCATCTCCGGCGTCAAGCACGTCGGTTCGGTGTCGCGCGAAAGCGTCTCGACGGTGTGGATCGAGTTCGAGCTCGGCGTGAACGTCGCCGACGCGGTCCAGGAGGCGCGCGTCAAGATCAGCGCCATCCGCGACAAGCTGCCCGCCGACATCGCCGAGCCCATCGTCGAGAAGATCGACTTCTCGTCGCTGCCGATCGTCTCGCTGGCGGTGCGCTCCGAGAGCCTGCCCGCGCGCGAACTGACCGACCTGGCCGAAAAGATGGTGCAGCGGCGCGTCGAGAACGTCGAGGGCGTGGGCAAGGTCGACCTCGTCGGCACGTCGTACCGCGAGGTCACCGTCGAGATCCAGCCCGACCGCCTGCTGGCCCTGGGCCTGGGCGTGGACGACATCATCAAGGGCCTGCGCAACGAGAACGTGAACGTGCCGGTGGGCCGGCTCGACCGCGGCGGCACCGAGAGCTCGGTGCGCGTGTCGGGCAAGCCGCGCACCGTGGCCGAGTACGAGCAGCTGGTCGTGACCGAGGTCGGCGGCCGGCCCATCGCCCTGGGCGACGTGGCGCGCATCGTCGACGGCGTCGAGGAGCAGCGCACCCTGGCGCTGGTCAACGGCCAGAACGCCGTCTCGGTCGACGTCATCAAGCAGAGCGGCGCCAACACCGTGGCCGTGGTCGAGGCCGTGCGCAAGGAGATCAAGGGCCTGGAGCGCGTCCTGCCCGAGGGCGCCACCATCGAGGTCGTGCGCGACGGCTCGGTGGCCATCCGAGACTCGGTGCGCGACGTGCAGGAGACGCTGATCATCGGCGCCCTGCTGACCATCCTGATCGTGTTCTGCTTCCTGAACTCGTGGCGCTCGACGGTCATCACCGGCCTGACGCTGCCCATCGCCGTCATCTCGTCGTTCATCATCATGAACTTCGCGGGCATGTCGCTCAACACGATGACCCTGATGGCGCTCTCGCTGTCGATCGGCCTGCTCATCGACGACGCCATCGTGGTGCGCGAGAACATCGTGCGGCACCTCGAACGCGGCAAGGGCCACCACGAGGCCGCCCGGGACGGAACCGCCGAGATCGGCCTGGCCGTGCTGGCCACGACGATGTCGATCATCGCCGTGTTCATCCCGGTGGCCTTCATGAAGGGCATCGTCGGCCGGTTCTTCCGCGACTTCGGCATCACCGTGGCGTTTGCCGTGGCGGTGTCGCTGTTCGTGTCGTTCACGCTGGACCCGATGCTGTCGTCCCGCTGGGTCGACCCGGACATCGCCCGCACGGGCAAACGGCACGCGGTGGCCCGCGCCCTGGACAGGTTCAACGAGTGGTTCGACCGCACCGCCGACCGCTACCGGGCGCTGATCGGCTGGGCGCTGGATCATCGCAAGACGATCATGGTCGTTGCGGCGCTGGCCTTCGTGGGCGGCATGGCGATCTTCGGGACCCTGCAGTCGGA
>CAIOLW010000386.1 GCA_903859215.1 uncultured bacterium
CCTGCGAGCAGCTCGCCGAACTCGTCTCGCCGTTGCTGGACATCGCCAATGGCGGCTCGCGCCAGGTCGAGGTCAGTCGTCAGCGGTCCGGCGACTGGAACCTGGTCCTGGCCGCGGTGTCGCGACTCGAGAAGCGCGGCGAACCCAGGCTGGCCGAGATCGGCAACCTGCTTTACGCGCTGTTCGCTGTCGAAGCGGCCGGGTTCCAACCCGATTTGGCCATCACCCAGTACCGCCGGTGGAGCGCGTTGTTTTCCCCCGAACTCGACCGGGAGGCGGCGTGATGCCGGCCCCGGGCGGCATCGGCCGCGAACAGGCTTCCGGCGGCCTGCTGCACAATATGAGTGCACCGCCGCGCCTGAAGGTCACGCTGAACCCGATCCCCGCACCGCCGCGCCTGATCGGCCGCGACCTGGTGCGCGCCGATGTGCTGCCGCAGGGGCTGCGCCTGGTGGCAAGAGTGAACCTCAGTCCGTTTCGCGCCCAGGTCGACCGCAACTACCAGGGCCTGTACGAATACACGGCCTGGGAGCTTGCGCGGCTGGTGCTGATCACGCGGCTGGCGCAGGGCTTGCCGCACCAGGGCATGACCGCGCTGAAATCCCGCGGCCACGAATTCCTGCAGGACGAGCTGCGCAAGGGCCTGCTCGCCATCGATGTTCCCCGTCCGGACCTGCCGACGTTCGCCGTCGTCTGCAAGGGCCAGCCCGACCTCTCGTGCGGCCTCCCGTGCGAGACCGATCCTGCCCGGGCCCTGGCCCTGGTCGCGCGTGTCACCGGCAGCGTGTACGTCGGTCGTCGTGAGCCGCGCGTGGCGTCGCTGCTGCAGCGGGTCGAAGAGTACCGCTTCTATGCCGCGGCCGAGGCGCCCGGCGGAAAGGATCCCGCATGAGCACCAACACCTGCTCCCGCGCCGAGTCCGGCCTGCTGGCCGAGCGCATCATGGACACGATCCCGGTTACGCACCTGGCCTTCATGAAGCTGCTGGGCCTGCTCGACATCGAAGTTACCCGCCAGGTGCCGACGGCTGCGGTCAGCGTCGGGTCGCGCTCGCGTCTGCTGCTGAATCCGGATTTCCTCGGGAAACACTGCCAGTCCGACGCCGCCCTGATGATGCTCGTGCTGCACGAGATGCACCACATCCTGCTGGGTCACACGCGTATCTACCCGCGTACGACCCCGGCCCACAACCTGGTTTTCGATGCGCTGATCAACGCGCAACTCTGCCGCGCGCTGCCGGACCCGGAGCACACGGCCCTGTTCCGCGAGCTCTACCGTCCGGACCGGTTCCCGGAGGCGCTGCTGCGCCCGCCCGTGGAATGGGGCACGCCGCAGGAGGAGTGGCTGCTCAAGGGGGCCGCCCTGGAGGCGCACCGCGCGCTGTACCGTGGCGATGACGTCACGCACGCCGAGCTCTTCGAGTTGCTCGAGGCCGCCACCGCGGGCGAGTCGACATCCGAGGTCGGCGCCGGCCGCCTCCTGGGCAACCACGGCAATCCGCTCGACGACGAGAGCCTCGATCCCGCCCTTCTGGACACCGTGCGGCAGATCGTCGCGCGCTGGCCGGCGCTCGAGACGTGCTCGGGCCGGGACGTGGGCAACGCCACGGTCCGCGAGCAGATCGATCCGCGCAAGGTGCGGCGCCAGGTTGTCGCCGCCATCCGGCGCGCGCTGGCATCGGTGGCCATGGTCGGGGCCGGCACCGCGCAGGCGCACCAGGAGACGTGGCGGGCGATTGACACCGTGCTGCCGTTCCGGACCACCATCGATCGGCGGGCCGAGGTGCGGGCTGCGTTCGGTCCGGCTCCGCTGCAGTACCGCGCGCTCCTGGCGAGCCGGTCCCTCGCGACCACCGAGCGCACCCACATCTACGTCGACGTCAGCGGCAGCATGGACAAGGTGATTCCCCTGGTCTATGGCGCGTTGCTGCCGCTGGCCGATTGCCTGTACCCGCAGGTGCACCTGTTCAGCACCTCGCTGTCGGACATCTCCCTGGATGAACTGCGCCGCGGCGTCGTCCTGACCGACGGCGGCACCGACATCGCCTGCGTCACCCGGCACATGGTGGAGGCCGGCGTGCGGCGCGCCGCGATCATCACCGACGGCCTGGTCGGCCCGGTGCCGCGACAGCACAGACGTGCCCTGCTGAAGAGGCGCGCGCGCATCGCCGTGCTGCTGACAGATGCACGATTCCCGCAGTTCGCCCGGGACCTGAACGGCCGCGTCCACGCGTTGCCGACGCTCAACTGAACCAACAGGAGGTATTCCCATGTCCAACCGCGCCAGCCACACGACCCGCTTCGAGACCGCCGAGCATATCCTGCCTGGGCATCCCGACAAGCTGTGCGATGCCGCGGTCGACGCCATCGTCGACTACGTTCGCGGAATGTTCCCCGACGGCCAGTGCGGGCTCGAGGCGGCCGCCATCTTCGGCTCGATCCACCTGACCGGCCGCATTGCCGCGAACGTGCTCACGCGCTTCCACCTGGACGTCCCGAAGCTCGTGCGCGGTGTCTACCGGTCCGCCGGCTACGGCCTGGACGCGGCCGGCCACCTGTGGGGACCCGACCCCGGGCAACTGGAGATCACAACCCAATTCTGCCTCGGCGACTTCGAGCCCGGCGAGCAGGAGAACCGCCACCTCTCCGACGACCAGGCCATCTGCACCGGCTACGCGAACGCCAACCCCGACACCGACCACCTGCCGCCGGCGCACTGGCTGGCCCGTCGCGTGGCGCGCAACCTGTTCGACCTGCGACTGGCCAAGGGCGCCGGGCAGGTGGGGCCCGACGGCAAGGTGCTCATCTCCATCGAGACCGATGGCCGCGCGTGGAAGCCCGTGCGCGCCTCGATCTCGCTCAACCACCACGAAGAGAGCGACTGGCTGCTGCTGCGGCACATCGCCGAGGAGGCGCTCGAGACGGCGTGCGGCGACCTGCCCGTGCCGCCGCTGGTCCTCAACGGCGCCGGCATGTTCGTCGCCGGTGGACCCAACGGCGACAACGGCCTGGCGGGCAAGAAACTCGTGGTCGACGCCTACGGTCCCACCGTTCCGATCGGCGGCGGCGCCTGGTCGGGCAAGGACCTGCACAAGGTCGACCGGCTCGGCGGCCTGCTCGCGCGTTCGCTGGCGAAGACCGCGGTGCTCACGGGCCTCTGCGACGAGGCGCTGGTGACCCTCGAATACACGCCGGGCTGTGATCGCCCCACGGGCATCTCGGCGAGGCTGGACGGCGCCGAATACGGCGAAGGGCTGCTGGAAAAACTGGGGGGCTTCGAAGTGGGCAACCAGGCGGTCTGGGCGCAGTACGTGGCCTGGAAGGGATCGCTCGTGGAACTGGCGCGGTGGGGCCACCAGTTGCCGGAAACGCCGTGGGAGGATGGTGCCCAGTCGGGTGGAAAATTCCGTGGGGGCGTTCCGCGGTACGGAACGGGGTCCGCGTATGTTGAGGCGTAAGATGCATCTCCATCAGGTCCGGCAGATCCATGTCGAGAGCCTCGGGTTCGTCGCCGAGACATGCCAACGGTGGCAGAACGGGAGCGTCTCCGCATGACACGAGGATCCTTCACCATCCACCGCCCAGAACCGGCGGTCGCGCTGCCTCTGGTCATCCATGTCCCGCATGCCTCGTGTGTCGTGCCGGCGCACTGTCGTGGGGACTTCGTGCTTTCGGATGCCGACCTGCAGGGCATCATCGACGCGATGGTCGATCGCGACACCGACCGTCTGGCGCTTCCGCTCGTGGCGCAGGGCGCCTATGTCGTGGTGAACGAGGTCTGCCGGGTGGTCGTGGACCCGGAACGCTTTGCCGACGACGCGCACGAGGCCGCCGCCGTCTGGGGCATGGGCGCCGTCTACGTGCATACGCACGACGGCCGGCGCCTGCGCCGGCGCGACTGGAGCCCGTTCGATCGCGCCGAACGCATGGCCGAGTTCTATCACCCCTACCACCGCGCAGTACGCGACCTGGTCGTCGAATTGCGTGGGCGCTTCGCCGAACCCGTGCACATCATCGACCTGCATTCGTTTCCAGCGGCGCCGTTTCCCTACGAGACTGACCACGGCCCCCGGCCCGGGTACTGCCTCGGCTACGACGACGAACACGCACCCCGCAACTGGCTGGCCTGGTGGACTGGACGCGCCAACGGGGTGCCCGGCCTCATCGACCACAACCGACCGTACGCCGGCGCCTATGTACCGGGCGAACTGCCGCCGCACGCGACCGACACGCGATCGTTGATGGTCGAGGTCAATCGGGGGTTGATGGCGGGACATCCGCGGCTTGAGCACGTCCACGCGTTCCTCGAATTCGCGTGCGAAGATTTGCGCCACACCCTGGGGGTGAGGCCCCTGCCAGTTGCCCGTGCGTCGTGAATCCTGGGGGTAAGCCGTGGTTGCGATCGCGAAAACGCCGACTTCCTGTGGGACATCGCCGTTGGATGCCCCTGGCCCGCCGCCATTTCGACCTGCGACGCGAGGGCGGCGATGAAGGTCCTCCGGAAATGTCCATGCGACTTGCGCGACGGGAAGGCTGCGTATGGGCGACCGTACAGGAAAGCGACTCGCAGTCGAGGGGGATTGCCGTGGCTACACTCGTCGCCGTGGAGAATTGCGCCGGCGCAACAGCGCCAATTCGCACGACATGCGGTTCGTGCGTTGACCGGTCGCAGTATTCACCTGACACTCGCAATTCCGATCGCGTAGAATCACCGGCGCCCAATCTCGGTCAAATTCAGGCCGGGATTCGCACGATGACTATCGATGTATTCAGCATGGGGAGCGTTGCCGTGAAATCCACCGCGTTGCGACTGTTGCTTGTCCTGCTCACGATGGCCGGTTTGGCCCCCGTGGCCTTTGGCCAGGGCTGGGATAGTTGTGGTTCCTATGAACAGTACCTGCACTGGGCGGGGCGGTTGGGTTTGGATGGATACGCCAGGGATATTGTGGTGCGCGGCAACTACGCCTACGTCATTTCCGACTACTACTATCTCAATGTCATCGACGTTGCGAATCCGGAGAAGCCGGCGAAGATCACGACTATGGGGTCGTATTCGTATCCGCGCGCTATAGAAGCCAATGAGACCCACCTGTTTGTTGCCAACGAAAACGGCGTTGCGATTCGCTCCCTAACCGATCCGAGAAACCCGATTCAGGTTGGCTGGATCGATTTGCAGTCAGCGCGCGATATTGCTCTGTCCGGAAATCGGGCCTACGTGACCCGCGGGAGCTACGGCGTCAGCGTCGTTGACATTGCAGACCCCGCTAACCCCGTCCTTCTGGGCACCGTCGACACACCCGGCGATGCGACACGGATCGCTGCCGACGGCACGTTCGCGTATGTGGCGGACGGGAGCCAGGGCCTGCAGGTTGTCGATGCTTCGAACGCGGGCTCTCCGGTCATCGTCGGTTGGTTGCCGATGGCCAGCACGTCGCAGTGCATCGCCAGGGAAGGCCATGTTCTCGCGGTCGGCGGACAATACTCCGTGCAATTCGTTGATGTCACCAATCCAGATACTCCCGAACTCATGAGTTCGCTGGCAATGGCGGGCTCTGTGCTGGACGTAGCGATGTCCGCGGGCAGGGTGTGGCTGGCCGGTGGCGGCGGCGGCCTGGTGACCTTGGATGTCGCGAATCCGCATTACCCCACCGTCATCGGACGGATCAGTACCTTCTCGACGCCCTACGGCATCGACGTGGTGGGGCACGACGTCTATGTGGCCGACTACAACGCCGGATTGACCATCATCACGTCCCTGGCAGACCTCTCCGCTCCCGTGGTGGCGCGGTGGCAGTCGGGAGCGTCGCCTTCCCGGGTGGTGGCCCAGGCCGGGCAAGCCTATCTCACGATGTCCGACGGCAGCTTCCGGTCGGTCAATTGCGCGGATACCGCGAATCCTGTTGAAGGGTCGAGACTGGAGACCGGCACTGCCCAGACCCAGTGCGCCCTCGGTGCCCAGCGAGCCTACCTGTGCGTCCCATATGGCAGGCTCCAGGTTGTTGACATCTCGAACCCGTCGCAGATGCAGTTCATGGGTGCACTGACAATGGGCGATATTCGTGAAGTTGCGGTTCAGGGCGACCTCGCGTTCGCGGCCGCGGCGAATGGCCTGAAGATTGTGGACGTTGCGGACCCTCAAGCGCCGACGTTGCTGGCGGAGTTGTCCAGCGTGGCGTCTTCCCACGTTGCGGTCGCTGGAAAGGTCGTCGTGACGGCGAATGGCGATCAGTTGCGGATCGTCAGCATCAACAACCCTGCGCAGCCTCAGGTCCTCGGATTGGTTTCGTGCGGCGGGACTATCGAGGACATCGAGATTTCCGGAAACCAGGTGGTGGCTGCGATCGGGTCCTATGGTGTGGTTGTCGTTGATATTTCGGTGCCGAATTTTCCGTTGCTTCTGAGCACAATCGACACACCCGGATACGCTTACTCGGTCGCAAGGTCCGGCGACAATGTCGTTGTTGGCGACAGCAGTGCCGGCACGCTGGTCATCGATGTGTCGAATGCCGCTTTGCCGCGGTTGACGGGCTCTTTCTGTGATGCCGGCGGTGCTCGTGACGTGGCGCTCCAGGCGGACTACATTTTCGCAGCGAACACGGATCTGAGCCTCACCATCATGCGGGCCCCGTGCCCGAGCCTGAATCTCGTGACGGTCGGGGGTTCGATCGGGGCCCTGCGGGACTTTGGCAACACCGCCGGCGTCCGATTGGACGCCACCGCCGGCTTCGACGTCGATCTGGAGTCGTTGTCGCCGCCGCCGGCCCCGGGTGAGTACCTGAGCGTTGGGTTCTACCATCCCGAGTGGAATGTTCCCCTCGGCGACGGCTTCAACGCAGATCTCCGCCCCCCGTACGACCTGAACAACGAGAGCCAGGTGTGGCCGCTGCGCGTGGAGACCAACAAGTCAGGCGAAGTGGTTCTCGAATTCACACCCAACTTCGGCAGCAGCACCGGTTGGGGTCCGTGGCTCCGCGACATGACCTCCGGCATGATCGTGACCCTTGGGCCTGAGTTGACTTACGCCTACGAATCCACGGGCGCAGACGGGGAACCGGACATCCGGGACTTCGAACTCGTCATGGGCGGGCAGTACGGCTTGCCGCCGCTCACTCCCGACCATCGCGACATCGCGACGGGTTGGTCGCTGGTCGGCATGCCGCTGACGCCGTCCGCCGGTCACCAGACATGGGGCGACGTCCTGCTCAACGACACGTCCGGCCTGGTCTACCTGTTCTCGTACAACGTCAACGGCACCTACGAGCCGCGGCAGGGCTACGACACGATCTCGACCACGGGCGGTATCTGGGTCGGCGCGGTCAACCCATTCACCTGGACCATGGACGGCATGCCCGCTGTTTCCGGCGTCTCCGCGCCCCTGCACCGCGGGTGGAACATGCTCGGCTACCCCCTCTGGATCGGCTCCGATGTCTCCGGCATCCGCGTCGATTACAACGGATCGCGGTACACCTGGGCTGATGCTGTCGCCCAGGGCCTGGTCGCCGGTTCGCTCTTCGACTACGACAACACGACGCGCAGCTATGTGACCGTGACCGGTCTGTCCACCTGGCACGGCTACTGGCTGGCCGCGTACCAGGACAACGTCTCGTTGTGGTTCGACTATCGGAACGCCGTGGCTAACGCCCAGCGCGCGGTCCCTGCGGGTGCCGACAAGGCGTCGGGGGACTGGTCCTTGCGTCTGGCGGCGAAGAATAGCGCTGCCGCAGTCACTCTCGGTGTCGATAGCCACGCTACCGCCACCTTTGACGCTCAGTTCGATCTGCCGATCCCGCCGGCCTCGCCCGGCGCCAAGTCGACGGACGTCTCACTGGTGATCAACCATGCGGATTGGAATACAGGCACCGGTACGGGCTTCCTGTCCGATTTCATCTCCCGCGGCGTGTCGGTCTACACATGGGAAGTGAAGATGGTCGCGCGCGGTGCTGCTTCCGTCGAATTGACCTGGGATCCGACTGCTCTGGCGGTGACGGGCGACTTCGAGATCATCGTTCCCTCCACCGGCCAGATCCTGACCCCGTCCCTGCGCAATGCCTCGTCGTGCCTCGTCCCCCTCACCAGCGGCCGCCAGACTATCGAGGTGCGCCTGAATGCCCAGGCCTCGCCCGTCGCGGCCGTGCCGGCGGCAACGAGCCTCGGCGCCAACTATCCCAACCCCTTCAACCCCTCGACCACCATCGCCTGCGACCTGGCCGCGCCGTCGCGCGTCAGCCTGCAGGTCTTCGACGCCTCGGGTCGTCTCGTGCGCGTGCTGGCCGCCGGCCAGGACCTGCCCGCCGGCCATCACGAACTGACCTGGAACGGCCGCGATGACGCGGGCCGCGCCGTGGCCGGTGGCGTGTACTTCTACCGCCTCGAGGCGGGCGACTACCGCGAGACGCGCAAGATGATGCTCGTCAAGTGAGCTGAGTGCGGATCGTTGGAAGGTGAAAAGACCGGCCGCCGGACCTTGCGGGTTCGGCGGCCGGTTTGCTTTCGTGCGACTTGCGCCGGCGCAAGTCACCTACCGCCACAGCGCCACCAACCCAAACAC
>CAIOLW010000387.1 GCA_903859215.1 uncultured bacterium
CATGACCGAACCCTCCCGCCACTTCATCCTCGGCGCCGCCGGCCATGTCGACCACGGCAAGACCGCGCTCGTGCAGGCCCTGACGGGCACCAACACCGATCGCCTGAAGGAAGAGCAGGAGCGGGGCATCAGCATCGAGCTGGGCTTCGCCGAGCTGGACCTGGGCGACGGCGTGCACCTGGGCGTGGTCGACATGCCGGGCCACGAAAAGTTCGTCCGGCAGATGGTCTCGGGCGCCGGCGGCGTCGACCTGGCGTTCCTGGTGATCGCCGCCGACGAGGGCGTGATGCCCCAGACGATCGAGCACCTGGAGATCCTCGACGCCCTGAAGGTGCGCAGCGGCATCGTCGTCGTGACGAAGACCGACGCCGTGGACGAGGACCTCGTCGGCGTGGTGATGGAGGAGGCCGCCGACCTGGTGGCCGGCACCTTCCTGGCCGGCAGGCCGATCGTTGCCGTTTCCGCGCATGCGCGCACCGGGCTGGTCGAACTGCGCGCGGCGCTGAAGGCCGAGGCGCTGGCCCTGCCGCGGCGCGCCGAGCAGGGCGCGTTCCGCCTGCCGGTCGATCGCGTGTTCACGATGCCGGGCGCCGGCGTCGTCGTGACCGGCACCTGCTGGGGCGGCTCGGTGGCCGAGGGCGACAAGCTGATGATCGAGCCCGGCGCGCTGCCGGTGCGGGTGCGCGAGGTGCAGGTGCACGGGCGTCCGGCGCCGCGCGGCGCCTCGGGTCAGCGCCTGGCGCTGGCGCTGCACGGGGTCAAGCGCGACGACATGGCGCGCGGGCAGCAGGTCATCGCCCCGCGCGCGGCCGTCACCACGAAGCGGCTCGACATCCGCCTGGACCTGATGAAGCACTGCCGCCGCGCGGTGAAGAACCGGCAGCGGCTGCACGTGCACCACGCCGGGCGCGAGGTGCTCGGGCGCATCGTGCTGCTGGACGTGCAGGAGATGGGCGGCGAGGCGGCCACCGCCGCGCGCACCGCCCTGGCGCAACTGCACCTGGAGGAGGACCTCGTGGCGGCGCGCGGCGACCGCCTGGTGCTGCGCTTCTACTCGCCCATGGTCAGCGTGGCGGGCGCCGTCGTGCTCGACGCCGCGCCGGCGCAGCACAAGCGCTTCGACGACGCCGCCCTGGCGCAGCTCAAGGTGCTGGAAACCGGTTCGCCGGAGGACCTCTTCCTCAAGAAGCTGCTGGACGCCGGCACGGCCGGGCTGCCCGCCGACGCTGCCGCGGACTGGGCCGACCAGCCGCTGCTGCAGGTGATCGGCGCGCGGGCCTACCACCGCGAGGCGCTGGCACAGCTGGCCGAGGCGGTCGGGGCACAGGTGGCCGAATACGCGCGGAAGTATCCGCTGCGGCTGGGCGTCTCGCGCGAGGAGGTGCGCCAGCGCTGCGCGTTCGGCGGCGGCGTGGCTGAGTGGAACGCCGTCTGCGCCGTCCTGGCCGCGCCCGACCGGTGGGTGGTGGCCGGCGACCGCATCGCGTCGTCGCCCGAGGGCCCGAAGCTGGGCGAGCGCCTGCGCCGGGCCATGGACGAGGCGGCGTCCGAGTTCGAGGCGCTGGGCCTGGAGTGGCCGGGGCTGGACCATTGGGCCGCCGGCTCGCCGGCCTTCAAGAAGGCGGCTGCCGACGCCGCGCTGCGTGATTTCAAGCCCGCCGAGGCGGCCCGCTGGCTGGTCGACCATGGACGGGCGGTGGCGCTCGGCGGCGAGTACCTTGTCTCTGCCCGCGCCTATGCCACGCTGGTGGCGCGCCTGCGGGCGCACTTCGCGAAGGAACCGGAACTGACCTTCGGCGGGTTCCGCGAGCTGAGCGGGCTGACGCGCAAGCTCGGGATCCCGATGCTCGAATACCTCGACCAGACGGGCGTGACCGCGCGCGACGGCGACCTGCGACGCGCGGGGCCGGCCCTCGCGGACGGCAAAGGGGATCCCACCTGATGAACGAACCGATCGAACTGGACCCGGGCCGCGTCCCGCCGCGCCCGGTCTGCGCGCCGCGGCGCCCGACCCGGCAGATCAACGTGGGCGGCCTGCCGATGGGCGGCGGCGCCCCGGTGCGTGTGCAGAGCATGACCACGACCAAGACGGGCGATGTGCAGGCGACGCTGGAGCAGATCCGCGAACTGGCCTCGGCCGGCGCCGAGTACGTGCGCGTGACGGTCAACGACCAGGCCGCCGCCGACGCGATGCCGCAGCTGGTGCGCGAGGCCAACCTGCCGCTCATCGCCGACATCCACTACGACCACACGATGGCGCTCGCCGCGCTGAAGGCCGGCGTGGCCAAGCTGCGCATCAATCCCGGCAACATCGGCTCGCGCGAACACGTGCGCGAGGTGGCGCGCGCCGCGCAGGACCTGGGCGTGCCCATCCGCATCGGCGTCAACCGCGGCAGCCTGCACAAGCGCTACGACGACCTCGTCAAGCGCGACGCGGCCGGCGCGCTGGTGCAGAGCGCGCTGGACGAGATCGAGACGCTGGCGGCGTTCGGCTTCCATGACGTGGCCGTCAGCCTCAAGAGCAGCACGCCGCACGAGGTGGTCGAGGCCTGCCGCCGCTTCTCGAAGGTGAGCGACGTGCCCCAGCACCTGGGGGTGACCGAGGCCGGCACGCTGCTGGCCGGCACCTCGCTGTCGGTGGCGGCGATGTCGGTGCTGCTGAGCGAAGGCATCGGCGACACGGTGCGCATCAGCCTGGCCGACGACCCCGCCTACGAGGTGAAGGCCGCGTTCTACATGCTGCAGGCCCTGGGCCTGCGCGAGGGCTACGCCCGGGTCGTGGCCTGCCCGACCTGCGGCCGGGTCGAGGTGGACGTGGTGGCCCTGGCCAGCCGGGTCGAGGAGCTGGCGCGCGACCTGCCTGCGGACCGGGTCATCTCGGTGATGGGTTGCATCGTCAACGGGCCGGGCGAGGCCAAGACGGCCGACCTCGGGATCGCCGCCGGGCGCACCAAGGTGGCCATCTATCGCAAGGGTGAGCTGCACCGGAACATCGACAAGGCGGACCTCGAGCGGGTGCTGGTCGAGGAGATCGAGCGGCTGCGCTGAGGTTTCGGGCGGGCCGGCTGCCGCAGGGGCCGAAATCCGTCAAGTCGTTCGCGGAATTGCCGATCCCGGCCCCGAGCACACGCATTCGATTGAACCGGTCGCCCGGGCCGTCAAACGCCGGGCTGGAGATGGCAGACGACACGGGGTATCCAACCATGACGCAGACGGGCGCCGCCGGGCAGGCGGATCCCCGCGACCAGGGTGTGAATGTCGAGCGCCTGCGGGCCCTGCAGGCGTTCAACGCGCGCCTGGTCTGCATGCCGGTCGACGAGGCGTCGTACGCCGACGTCGTTGCCGGCGCGCGCCGCGTCATCGGCTGCGACTGCTGCGCCCTGTTCCTGCTCGACCGCGCCACCGGCGAACTGGTGTTGCGGGCGGCCGACGGTTACCGCGGCCTGCAG
>CAIOLW010000388.1 GCA_903859215.1 uncultured bacterium
GCCTGCTGATTCGAGTCGACAATAGTAGTTGCCGGCCGCAACGGCCCGCCCCTGATCGTCCTTCCCGTCCCACGCGGCTTCGTGGCTGCCGGCGGGCAACTCGGCCGCGGTCAGCAAGGTTCGGACGACGCGGCCGCTGATGTCGAACACGCGCAGGCTGGCCGTGTTCGCGGACGGCAGGCTGAACCGGATGATGGTGGTGGGATTGAATGGATTGGGCGCATTCTGGCAGAGCACGAGTGGACCCGTCGGGAAGTCGCCGACCGCCGAGACCGGCGCCGATGTGACCTCGATCGCCACGGGCAACTGGCCCTGCGCCTGCCTCTCCAGGGCCTCGCTGCTCCAATAGTCGAGCACGTACTCCTGTGCCCGGCCCGGGGAGTGTCCGGTTCCGGGAACGAGCAGCAGGTCGAGAAGGTTGGCATCACTATCGGATGAACCCCCGCCCCCGAAATTCCACGCACTCGCCGAAGCATTGACCCAGCGGACGCCGCCAAGGACCTCGACCCCCCCGACATCGTGGGCGGATGTCTGCACGCAGAGATCCCAACTGCGCATGTCGGCGTCGGAAGGATTCCCCAGGACTGCGGGATCGACCAGCGCCGTCACCGTATTGGCCTGCGTGTCCCCCAGAAGCACGATGTCGTGATTGCTGGTCCTGGCGTCGGCCCGCCAGACCGTGAGATCGTCGCTGCCGTTGTAGGGAACGACGGCCTTGACCCACCCGTCGATGATGACTGCGTACTCCCAGCCATCGCGAGCGGCGTAGCCAGCGAAGCGGTTCGGCAGTGACGCCGTGCTGCCCCCCGCGCGCGCATCGATCAGGATGTCGACCTTCTCATAGTTCAGGCCCGCGTACGTGGGGCTCCAGTTGACGTAATTGGGCTCGCCGGGGCCGGGAAACGCGCGCAACCGGACCGTGAAGGCGATCCAATCCTTCACCGCCGCGCCGACACGGGTCCCGACCCGCCTGACCTCAAGCCCCGTCAGGTCAAGCGATCCCGCGACGAACAGGGGATTCGTCGGATAGGTGTAGTATCGACCCATGACGCCGAACTGGTTCGGCCCATGGTCATCGCCGGAAACATCCGCCGCCTGGAGCAGCGGGGCCGATGGCATGACACTGATCGTCACCGTCGCCGTGGCCCGTTGCAGATTGGCAACGTCGTAGGCGCTGATGGTCGCCTGGCAGGTTCCTCCCATCAACCACTGGGGCACTGTGCACTGAAGGCTGTAGCGGCCATCACCGGCGACGGCATCCCCGTGGGCCGGGTCTCCGTCGTCAAAGAGCGGCGCCTCGTCCGGACCGCCCAGACTCTCCAGGTTCGCTACGACCGCCCCGATGCCGTCTCCCATGTCGACGACGTCCGCGGCGAGCACGAAGCTGCCGCCGGCGGCCAATGTCGCAGGCGTCGCCGTTGCAGTGGCGATCTGCGGCAACGAAGGGAACTGGGTCCTCACGTGGTAGACCGGACTCCAGGCGCTGAGCGCGACCGGGCCGAGGGCGACGGCCCAGTCCCCCGGTCCAGGATTCAGGTAGTCGAAGTCCAGGTCCAGCGTCGCATCGGACGGGACGGAGTCGAACGCCGATCGCTTGACCCCGCCGTCATCCTGGGTCAGGTAGACTGCGGCCATGAGCGAGTCGGGACGCCCCCCGAAGAAGCCCCACGGGATATGTACGGAGTAGCGATCGGCCGCCTTGGTGGCCCACAAGGGAATGATATTGACGCCGTAGTTCGACGAGTAGAGCCCGGTGGCCGGGTCGTACCATTCCCAAACGGACCCCGCAGTGTTCCAGCGCCTGGCATCACCCCAGTCGTTGCTCGAGTACTTGCACGTGACTACATAGTCCGGCTTCAGGCTGTGGGCATAGGTCACCGGCTGGGCGAACGGATCCATGCTTGCGCCGGCGGCATTGAACCTGGTTTCCAGCAGGAAATGGAGCTGGAGCCCCTGCCAATCGGACTGGAACGGAACTTCCAGCCACAGCTCGTCCGGACCGTTGACGATGCGCAATTCGGTCAGGTCGGTGACCGGGAAAGTGTTGTGATCGGCGGGCTCCTGCGACCAGACGGGGTCCGTGACGACGAGTTGCCCGTCCGGGGTCACGGCAGCGCTGAATCCTGCCGCACAGGCCAGGAAGGCCACGACGAGAACGACATGAAATTTCCGCGGCATCGCCGCCTCCTGTCCATATTTGCGAAGTTCCGGGCACGGCGCCGAAGATGTTGGCCCATGCGGGAATGGTACACCAGAACGGGGTGTTTCAGACCAAGGCCCTTGCGCCAGCGCACTGGCCCGCACCCGGAGACTATCTGAGCAGTGCCATGGGAACCGTCTGCACGACGCCGTCGGCGACCAGTCGCGCGAAGTATCCTCCCGAAGCCACGCCCCGACCCGAGTCATCGAGTCCATCCCACACCAGGTCATGGGATCCGGCGGTCATCGTCCCGTCCAGCAGCCGACGCACCACGGCGCCGCGCACGTCACAAACGGACAGGCTCACACGCGCAGGCGCCGGCAGGTCGAACGACAACGTCGTGCGCGGGTTGAACGGGTTCGGGCAGGCGGGGCGCAGCATGGCCGACGGCGAGGGCAGCGCGCCCACGGCGCTCGGCGTGTCGATCTCGACGACGTAGGCGCGCACGGAGGTTCCGAACTCGCTGATGGCGTCCGGCAGGTCGTTCCACTGCGCCGATCGGCAGTCGCTGGTTCCCCAGCACTTGTAGCTGAGGTAGTTCTCCTGGGCGCCCGTGAAATTGTTGGGTTCGCCCGTGTACCAGTTCGTGTACGTGAACGGCTCGCCGGTCACCCAGGTCCAGTTGGCGTTGGGGGTGCTGCCGTTGTCGGAGGTCTGGAAACCGCCGATCCACGGGCCGAGGTTGCTGCCCCCCGGTTCCTGGTTCCAGTAGAGGGGATTGTCGATCAGGCCCCAGATGAACGCGTTCTCTGCGCCGGAGGTGACGGTGGCGAGGTGCCCCCCGCGGACCGTGGCCGCCGCGCTCGCGGCGGTCCAACTGATCCCGCCCGGTACGGACACCGCTTCATAGTAGTGTCCGTTGGCCTCCCACTTGACGGGCAGGCCCCATGCCGTGCCGGCCATCGTCGCCAGGCTGATCGCCAGTAGTCGCTGCAGGATCCTGCGCATCGTCGTTTTCCCCCTGAAGATGTCGATTCGAATCCGCCGCACGCGCCCTCGCTCGTGCCGGACAAGATTGCCCCGATTTTAGCATGATTTGCGGCATGAGTTCAATGCGCACCCTTCGACCTCCGCCGAAAGCGAAGAGAGCGCCCTCGCGGCGCTCTCTTCGCTTTACAGGCTAGGCACCGGGCGTCAGCGAGCCCACTTGGACCCCGACCCCCGCATCCTCCCGGCCTTCGCGCGCTGCCGCGCCGCCCGCTCCGACGCGGCCAGGCAGGCCATCACGTCTTCGGCGTGCCAGCGGTGGTCGTCGCGCACGATCAGCGGCTCCTTGAGCATGCGCTCGATGCCGCGCAGCTGGGGCACGTCCTCGATGCCGCACAGGGCGATCGCGATGCCCGCGCGACCGGCGCGCGCGGTGCGGCCGATGCGGTGGACGTAGTTCTCGGCCACGTCGGGCAGCTCGTAGTTGATGACGTGGGTGATGTCGTCGACGTCGATGCCGCGGGCCACGATGTCGGTGGCGATCAGCACGTCGACCTTGCCCTTCACGAAGGCTTCGAGCGCCGCCTGGCGCTGGCTCTGCGACTTGTCGGCGTGGATGGCGCCGACGCGCAGGCCCCGCACCTCGAGCTGCCGCGAGACGGAGATCGCGGCAATTTTAGTCGCCGTGAAGACCAGCGTGCGGCCGTCCTTGTTCTCGTGCAGCAGGTCGATCAGGAGGTCCAGCTTGTGGGCCTTCTGGACGAACATCACCTGCTGCTCGATGTGGTCGGCCACCGTCGCCGGGGGCGCCACCGAGACTTCCAGCGCATCGACCTGCATGGTCGAGGCCAGGCTGCGCACGGCCGCCGAGAGCGTGGCCGAGAACAGCAGCGTCTGGCGCGGCTTCGGCACGCGGTCGGCGATCCAGCGCACGTCGTGGACGAAGCCCATGTCGAGCATGCGGTCGGCCTCGTCCAGGATCAGGAACTCGACGTCGTCGAGGTTCAGCTCGCCCTGCTTGTAGAGGTCGATCAGCCGGCCCGGCGTGGCGATGACGATGTCGACGCCCTTGCGCAGGCGGTCGATCTGCGGGCCCGAGTTCACGCCGCCCAGCAGCACGGCGGTGCGGGTGCCCACGTACTTGCCGTAGGCGCGGACGTTCTCCTCGATCTGCAGCGCCAGTTCGCGCGTCGGGGCCAGCACCAGCGCCAGCGGCGTGTCGCCGGCGTACGAAGGGCGAGTCGCGATGTCCTCGATCACCGGCAGCATGAACGCAGCCGTCTTGCCGGTGCCCGTCTGGGCGGTGGCCATGACGTCGCGTCGCGCGGAGACCAGGGGGATGGCGGCGGACTGGATCGGGGTGGGCTCGCGGTAGCCGCAGTCGGCCAGGGCGCGCAGGACGGGTTCGGTCAGGCCCAGGTCCTGGAAGGTTTTGGTGCTTGTGTGCGGTTGTATCGGGGTCATGAAATCCTGTCTCGTTAGTCCGGGATCCGCATCAGCTTGGTCTCGGAGGGAGCACAGGCGAACAAGGCCGTGAGCCGAGAAGAAAGCAGAACAGGTACCGCGGCAATCGGTGGCGGCTTTTGTTCGATGCCGCCTCTTCTACTTGAACTGTGACGTCAGCTTGGATCCGTCACCACTCGGTGATCAAATGCAAACTCTAAGCCACAAAATAGCCGTTCGCGGGCGATTCGGCAACAACGGTTCCTGGCGGGGGTGCCCTGACCAGCGTTGATCAGCCGCCCCGGCGGGTCTATGCTGGCCCCCGGCGCCTCGTGCCGCAGGCCCCCAACGATCGCGGGATCCCCATGGTCTTCGTCTCCGCCGGGCTCATCACCCTCGCCCTGGTCGCCTACTCCATCGGCGTCTGGTCGGAGCGGGTGGCGCGCTATCTCTATCGTTGGCATGTGGTTGCGTTTTGGGTGGGTCTCGCCTTCGACATCGCCGGCACCCTCGCCATGCACGCCCTGGCCCGCCATCCGTTCAGCCTGCGCGACCCCCACACGCTGACCGGCCAGCTGGCCCTGTGGCTGATGCTCGGCCACGCCGTCTGGGCCACCCGGGTGGCCGCGCACGGTTCGCCGGAATTGCGCGGCCATTTCCACCGCTACAGCCTGGTGGTGTGGTGCTTCTGGCTGATCCCCTATTTTGGCGGGATGGTATTGGGAATGCGCCATTAATCAGTTGGAAATAATAAATTTAGCGAGAAATTGAACATTTCAATTCATATATCTCGGTCAGATACGATTATTTCCTAGCAATTTTTGCTGATACGGAATATCTTCACGTCCGGATGCGTACGGATCGGGCCCCGCTGCGGATGTTTGTATCGCCGATCGCGGTACACCGCAACTCACCCGGGCTGTTGAAGCTTGGGGCCGACCGTGATGATGAACCATCGAGGAGGCATGGAATGAAACGCTTTGTTACCGCCCTGATGATCATTTCGACGACCCTGGTCGCGACCTTCGCCGCCGCGAGCCCCGTCTCCGGCACCTACACCTCCACCGACATGGGTGGACAGATCCTGACGGGCCGCGCCTCGACCTGGCGGTCGGGCGTCAACAGCGGCCTGCCCCATGTGCTGCACGCGCAGTCGTGGGACGGCACTGCCCTCGGCACCCAGTGGGACATCAGCTGCGCCACCGAGAACAGCGCCTTCGGCGTGGTCGACAACCGCATCGGCGGCAACGGCACCATCGTCTACACGTCCACGTTCCACGGCGGCACGTTCACGTTCCAGCCGGGCTGGTCCTTCGGCAGCGGCACGGGCACGCTGGGCGTGACGTCGCTGACGACCACCGTCCAGTACATCATGATGGGCGGCGTCAGCACGCCGGTGGCTTCGGTCATCAACGGCAACACGTCGGGCGAGTTCAACGACGGTTGCATCCTGACCTTCGCGATCGGCAACGGCACCGGCGTCGGCGAGACCCCGTACGCCAGCATCCCGGCCACCTACCCGGCGTTCCTGGACGGGACCTGCAACCCGGCGGCGGCGGGCGCCCAGTTCGGCTCGTGGGGCAACGTGATCACGATCACGCTGAACATCTACTGCGCCGTGCCGACCGAGACGACGTCGTGGGGCAGCGTCAAGGGTACTTATCGCTAGGCGTATTGATGACTCATGTCATGAGCGACAGGGGCCGCGCCTTAGGGTGCGGCCCCCGTCGTTTACACTATATAAGAGTCGCACGCTGGGCCCTCGGGTGGTTGTTGATACTCAAAATGCGAATGATTATTGTTGTCAATACCGTAGACACGCCGCGGCAATTAGGATATGTTCTATACGCATTAGGTCGAGGCCGGTCTCGCAGCGGGTCGCAGTGGGCGGACTCTCCACCACCCCGCGGCGTATCCAGGTTTGCGGTCCCCCTGGGTTCGGCATCGCCATCTCGAGGAGACGACCCATGAAACGCTTTGCCATCGTGGCGATCGCAATCTCGCTGGCCTTCGCGGCCACCTCTGCCCTGGCATCCCCGATTTCCGGCACCTACACCTCGACCGACCTGGGCGGGCAGATCCTGACGGGCCGCGCTTCGACGTCGCGCACGGGCGTCAACACCGGCCTGCCCATGGTGCTGCACGCGCAATCGTGGAACGGCTCGGCGCTCGGCACGCAGTGGGACATCAGCTGCGCCACCGAGAACAGCGCGTACAGCGTGGCCGACAACCGCGTCGGCGGCGTCGGCACGATCGTCTACACGTCGAACTTCAACGGCGGGACGTTCACGTTCTTCCCCGTCGGCGGGGCCTGGGGCGACGGCGCCGGCACGCTGAACACGACGACGCTGGTTTCCACCGTGCAGTACGTGCTGATCGGCGGCATCAGCACGCCGGTTGCTTCGGTCATCAATGGCAACACGTCCGGCACCTTCAGCGACGGCTGCATGCTGACGTTCGCGATCGGCAACGGCGTCGGCGTCGGCGAGACCCCGTACGCGAGCATTCCCGCCACCTACCCGACCTTCCTGGACGCGAACACGTGCGGCCCGGCCTCGCCGAGTGCGCAGTTCGGTTCCTGGGGCAACGTCATCACGCTGACCCTGAACATCTTCTGCACGGTGGGCGAAGAGACCACGTCGTGGGGCACGCTCAAGGGATCCTACAGATAAGTAGTTGACGATAAACAGCTTGGTTGACACGGGGGGCCACCTGCGCGGGTGGCCCTCTCTCGTTGCAGCGTCATCGCTGAAATGCCGGTCGCCCCGGTCGACACCGGCGACTCGAGCGCGCGTGTTCGGTGGTTTCCCGCAGCGCTGCGCGCTGGTATCTTCCCGGTGGTCCATGGTGACCCGCCCGAGGCCCTCCCAAACCCGGCCCGGGGCGATCCCGAGAGGTCCGCCCGCTGATGCCGCTTCCGAACGCCAGAATCACTCGCGGTGACGCGCGCCGCCGCCGCGGGCCCACGCGCGCCGCGACCGGCCTGCTGCCGACCCTGGCGCTCGCCATGATCCTGGCCGCCGTCGCGACGACCGCCGGCGCCTACACCTGGCCGTTCATCCACTACACCGAAACCGAAGGCATGCCGACCAGCATGGTCATGGGCATCGCCCAGGATGACAGCGGTCGCGTGTGGGTCGCCACCCGCACGGGCGTCGCCAGCTATGACGGGGCCGACTGGAAGTTGTACGACATGTCGCGCGGGCTGCCC
>CAIOLW010000389.1 GCA_903859215.1 uncultured bacterium
CTTCACGACCCGTCCCCCATCGCCACTTCCCACGCCGTGCGGAAGCACAGCCGCACCAGCTTCTCGTACAGTGGCCCGTTCAGCGTCTCCGGCAGGTCGCCGGGCGCGTGCAGGTGCGGGTAGCTGTTGGTCGTGACCCAGTACAGCGTCTTGACGCCGGCCTGGCTGAACGGTGCCGCATCCGCGCCGCCGTCTCCCCACGTGCGCGTGACCATGAAATTGTCGCCGGCCTCGTCCAGCGCGCGGGCGCGGGCCCACAGCTCGGGCGACGTCTTGCCCGACCCCACCTGGATGCTGTCGCCGCAGGCCACGCAGTCGAGGTTGAACATCGCGGCGGTGTCCTTCAGCGGCAGGAACGGGTGCGCCACGTGCCACTTCGCGCCCTCGAGGCCCGACTCCTCGCTGGAAAACAGCACGAACACGACCGTGCGCGCCGGCCGGGCGCCCGCCCGCGCAAAAGCCTCGGCCAGTCGCAGCACCGCCGAGGCGCCCGACGCATTGTCGTTCGCGCCCGGGAAGTACAGCCCCTCGCCCTGCCGCCCCACGTGGTCGAGGTGGCCGCCGATCACCAGCGCCTCTCCGGCCAGCTTGGGGTCGCTGCCGCGCAGCACGCCCACGACGTTGCAGGTCGGGTGCTTCGCGCTGTAGTCGGCGTAGACCGACACCTTCGCGGTCGACTCGAGCGCCTTCGAATGCGGCTTCTTGTCCTTGTCGATCAGCTCGCGCAGCCGCGCGGCCTCGCCCGCGCCGGCGCCCAGCAGCTTCTCGGCCACGCCCTCGCTGATCTCCAGCTGCGGGAAGTTCACGGGCATCTTCCCCGGCCCGTGCAGCACGCTGCCGATGGGCGCGCGCGCCGGCTTGCCGGTGGCCGCCGTCTCGAACCAGAGCAGCCCGATGGCCCCGTGCGCCTGCGCGACCAGCGACTTCTGCCGCGGCGTCTGGCTGTCCGCGGCCCAGGCGGTGCTGTCGCTGGGCGCCCATGAAGGATTCGGCTTGAAGCAGAGGACGATCTTCCCGGTCACGTCCAGCCCCGCGTAGTCGTCGTAGCCGCGGTCGGGCTGGCTCAGGCCGTAGCCGACGAACGCGACCGACGACGCCAGGTCGCCGCTGCCCGAAAAACCGCGCGCGGTGAAGTCCGGCCCCAGCGCGCACGCGGTCGTCACGCCGTCGGCGCCCGTCACCGCCAGTGTCGGGGAGGCGACGAACGCGTTGTACTCGATGTCGAACCACTGCAGGTAGCCGTCCTCGCCGCCGGGCGACAGGCCCAGCGTCGCGAAGCGGTCGGCGGCCCAGCGCGCGGCGGCCAGGTAGCCGGGCGACCCGGCCAGGCGGCCGTCCAGCGCCGGATCGGTCAGGTGGCCGACATCGGCCAGCAGCCTGTCGGCGGTGATGACGGCCAGGCCGGCGTCGGGCGCCTGCGCGAAGGCGGCCGAAGCGGCGACCAGGACGATGATGACGAGACGGGCGATGCGGATGGTGGACAACGGAAGACCCCCCGTGGCTGCAGGCTCGACAGCGAGCATGGCACCGCGGAGGGTCGGCTGTCCAGAGGCGAGGGCTAGAACCAGAAGATGAACTTCAGTTGGGTCGTCGAGAACCCGCCGAAGGTCCGGAAGGTGCGGCGATGCAGGTCCTCCACCTTGTGTTCGTAGCCGGGCGCGGAGTCCCACCACCGCTCGTACTCGTTGGTCCCACGAACAGACGTCAACGCCAGGCCCGCATCGAACTCCACCTGCAGCCGCGGCAAGAGCACCACGGAAGGCCGGATGCCCAGCCCCACCGTCCAGGTGTCGGTGTCGTAGTGGTACCGGCGATTGAGGTAGTCGGGATAGGGGTTGTCCGTCGTGTTGTACTCGCGATACCGGTCCTCCTGCGCGCTCCAGCTGTAGTACACGGCGCACACGCCACTGACCGACACGCGATCCTGCCGCCAGAACCGCCGCCCCATGGCGAGCCGCACCCAGCCCGACTCCTCGCGGTTGGTCGTCGACTGGTCGGCGATGGTCTCGACGCCCTCTTCCCACAGTTGGCGCACGCCGTCGACGTCCTGGCGGTAGTCGTTCGGCCCGGCGGCCACGGACAGGTCCCAGTCGGGCGACGGGCGGTAGCGGACGGTCAGCCCGATCTGCGACATCCCCGGATCCCAGCCGAAAGCCCAGTGGCGCAGCGTGGCCGGGGCCGGCTCCGCGGCCGCTGCGGGCACGGCCGCCGCCAGCAACAGGCCCAGCGCCAGGCAAAGGACGAGACGCTCACATGACGGGTGATGCGGATGGCGCATGGACGGGCTCCCGGTCGATCGAGGCGTTCGATGCACGGTGGGGGAGGTGGTGCCATGACCTATATAATGCGGAGGAGGCCGCGTCAAGACGACGCGGCCTCCGATCCCTCCGGTGCGGCGTTCAGCGGGGTGGCGGCGGCGGCCGGTCCTTCCGGGGCCGAAGCGTGCCCCCGGGACCTGATTGTGAGGTTCAGAACTGGATGGACATCCCCACCTGGCCAGCCAGCCCGCTCCACTGCCAATAGAGATCGTTTGAAGACTGGTCGTTCCATTCCAGGGCTGCGTCCAGGTCCACGCGGGTGTCGCCCCACAGGCGGGCGCCCCGGCGCTCGACCTGCAGGCGCAGGCGGGTGACCGCGTCGCTGCGCTCACCATCGCCGAGGGCCAACAGCGCACCGTTGAGCAGGAACTTGTTGGTCTCGGGGTCATAAAGGGCAGGCGGGCGGCCGGGATAATCCAACCAGGCGCGTTCACCCGTCATTTCGGCAGTCAGGTTCCACGGAGTGATCACCTTCAGCGACATCCCGACGCGGTTGCCGTCGAACGAGAACTCGTCCATCAGCGGGTTGTCGAAGGCGGCCATCTGCGCCGCGGCATCACCGTGCTGGAACAGTTGCGAGTTGGACCACCAGGAACGCAGCGCAAGACGC
>CAIOLW010000390.1 GCA_903859215.1 uncultured bacterium
CAGTTCGGCGGCTGGGACAAGGTCCTGGTGCCGCGCGCGACCAGCGATGCGAGTTTCGGCAGCGTGCCGGCCCCGGCCACGCTGCCGGGCAATGCCTCGGCGACCTGGTGGAACGTCGGCCTGTGGAACGCCGGCGAATCCACCACGGGCGCCGGGTTCGATATCCGCGCCTACGTGGACGGCGACTGGCACTGGTGGGTGTGGTCCGGTGAACTGGGTCCCTACGGGGGACAGTACGGGTGCAATATCGGCCCGCTGTACATCCGCGGCGGCCGGCACACGTTCGAAACGCGCCTCGATGGCGGCGAGGCGATCGCCGAGACCAACGAGGGCGACAACCGCTGGGCGCACCAATGGGTCTGGAATCCCCTGCAACTGACAGCGAACGTGCCGGTAGTGCGTGGTGCACCGCCGCTCAAGATGGCAGGCTGGGAGGCCGTGGTCGACGGCTCGGCACTCTACTACAACTCCGACGGCTTGCGGATGGGAGCCAGTTCGTACTGGGATGCGGTCGTGCTGCGTCCGTTCGACGCCACGTCCGACCAGGACCTGAATCTGCACGCGGCCAGCACCGGCGCCGCCGACGGGTTTGCCGGTCCCGTGGCCGGGTCGGCCCGCGGCATCGGCGGCATCGATGCGGTCATCGTGAATCGCAATGTGATGGGTTGGAGCAGCTATGACGTTGGCGTGATCAACTACAACGGCAACGGCTCCAGCTACGAAGTGGTTCAGGCGACCAATTCGGCGCTGGCCTTTGGTGACTCCGTGACGGTGCCGCTGGCCCAGAACGAGATGCTGCGGCTGTGGGAATTCTACGTGGGCGCCGAGAACGTCGGTGCGGTGAGCATCACCGTCGACGTCGATCCGGCCGGCGGTCCGCTGGTTGCCGAGTGGCTCGACAGGAATTTCACGACGGGCAACCTCGGCAGCTTTTCCGGCAGCGGCTTTTCCGGCATTGCGGTGACCGATGCCGGCGGCCGGGCCCGTCTGGATGTGACCATCCCGGACACCGGCTATCACGCGCTGCTGGTCTATCGCGATCCGGACTTCAGCGAGGGCAACGGCCCGATCAACGTCACCATCGAGATCCAGAAGACCCCGCCGGATTTCGTGCCCCTGCACGCGGCGGGCTGGTACGCGCCCATCGTGCCGCGCGCGGCCTTCGACGGGACCGGTGGTTCGGTGCCGGCGCCGACGTCCCTGCCCGGCAATGTGGCTTCGACCTTCCTGAACATGGCGGTTCGCAACGAGAGCCCGTCCGACTCGCCGGCCGGCCTGCCGGGTTACATCTACATGGACGGCAGCTATTCGGCCTGGGTGGCCTGGGGTTGGTTCCCGGCCTACGCCGAAGGACTGTTCAACTGGGGCCTCCCGTGGACCTTCAGCGGCGGTCGGCACACGCTGGCCTGGAAGCTCGACGCCAACCAGACGATCGAGGAAATCCACGAGGACAACAACAGCTACTCCGAGCAGTGGGTGTGGTCGCCGCTGGATCTGGCCAGCGACACGCCGGTCGTCCGGGGCATGCCCGCGGATCCCTATGGCGGATGGACGGAGTTGAGCACCGGTGAAGCGTTCTATCCCAACTGCGACGGCCTGCGGATGCCGAATGCCGGCGGCTATTGGCGCGCGGTGGCGACGATGCCCGAGGCGGGCAGTGACGTCGATCTTCGGTTGCATGCGGCCAGCACGGGGGCGAAGAACGGGTTCGCCGGGAATCTTGCCGGCTCCTACTGGGGCGGATCGGCTTCGGACTACGTCCTGGTGAATTTCAATCTGGTGCCGGGGGGCTTCCAGTCCTACGACGCGGGTGTGGTTCGCTATGCCGGCTACGGCAACTACACGGCCGAGTCGACGGCTCCGAACGGCGGGATCAACTTCCCCAACGGGCTCTACGGTCCGTACACCTTGCCGGTCAACCGTATCCTCAATCTGCTGGAAGTGTACCTGCCGGCCGGGAGGACGGGCATCGAACTGCAGAACGTGAAGGGCGACGTGGACTGGGGCCTGTCGCTGCACCGGTCGGACCTGGCGTACCAGGGCAAGTCCGACGCTCTGGGAATTTCCTATGCCGCCGGCCTTGGCGGCAACGAAGTGCTGCTTCTCGACGTGCCCGTGAGCGCCTATTACTCCATCGCGGTCTGGAAGACCACGGCCGGCGAACTGCCGAAGGGCGGCGTTTACAGCCTGTTCATCTGGCCACTATCCGCCAGTGGGGTGGACGACCGGATTCCGGCGCCACAGCTGACCGGCCTGGTGGACATCACGCCGAACCCGTTCAACCCGCAGACGAAGATAGCCTACGATCTGGCGCATGAAGGCCACGTGCAGTTGGATGTCTACGACGTGCAGGGTCATCTGGTGCGCACGCTCGTGAGCGGTGATCGCGGCGCCGGTCATCACTTTGAAACCTGGAACGGCGCGGACGAGAGCGGCGGCCGTGTGGCCAGCGGCACGTACCTGGCGCGCCTGACAGTCGGCGGCGTCACGGGCATGATGAAGATGATGCTTCTGAAGTGAGCGTGGCACGGCGCCGGCGTCGAGTGGATTGGGATGGAGTTGGTCAGATGAGAGGGGTGTGCCCTGTCAATGCCCGCTTGAAAGTCGACCGGGCGGATTGGCGGGCAAGGCGAAGGCGACAGGCGGCCGCCCGTGATCGTCGGGGCCCCTGCGCGGATTCATCGGTTCATGAGGCTTTATCGGTTTGAACCTGGAGGACACCCATGCGACCGCACCGAACCATCACCCTCCGCCTTTGCCTGGTCCTTGTCGGTCTGGCGCTGCTTTCGGCGGCCTCGCCTGCCGATGCCCGCTGGAACCTGGGGGGCTCGCCTTTCCTTAGCACGAATGGATGGTGGGGGAATCGCGCCTACGCGGCACCCGACGGCGGCGTGGTCGTGGTGTTGAGCGCGACGATTGGAGCCGATATTCAGCGCCTCAATGGAATGGGCGACATCGAGTGGGGTTCACCTCCACTCAGTGACCAGCTGGTGCAGGCTGCCCACGCGAATCAAGTCGCCGCGTCCGGGCTCGTTCCCGTCCCCGGCGGTGGCTACTATTTTGCGTGGGATGACCGACTGGCGCTCCAGGGCGCGTCGGAGCCTCGCGTCTTGCGTGTGAACGCCATCAAGCAACAACTGTGGGATCCGGCGGGCATCATGCCCTTCCTTGGAGGCGGTCACACCTCGGAAGGCACGGAAATCTGCGCCGGAGCGGAAGGCGGCGTGTTTGTCTCCACGCTGATACGCGACGTGGACCCCTGGTACGCTCCCTGGACCGTGCGCATGCAACGCCTGCTGTCGGATGGTACGCAAGCATGGGGAACCGCCGGTATCCTGGTGGCCAGCACGAACCCGGTGGTGAGCTTCCAGCGTCCGCTCGCCGTTCCCGACGGCGTCGGTGGGGCGTTTGTCATGTGGGCCGAGCAGGACCAGGTGACCTACCAATATGATTTTCGCGTCCAGCGGGTTTCGAGCGCGGGTGTGGCGCTCTGGCCGGCGGGTGGCGTTCAGGCTCTGGAGTACTTTGGCAGCACGCCGGCAAACTTGCTTGGCGATGGCGTGGGTGGTGTCTATGTCTGTAGACAATCGAATTCGGGAATTGGTGCGACACACCTGGATGCCAACGGCAATCCGCTCTGGGGCACCGGCGGAATCGAATTGGTGGGGGCGCCCATCAACGGGAATTCCGCCGCTGTCGATGTGACCGCGAACGCGTCCGGGCTGTGCGTGGGTTGGCAAACCGCTTATACCAATGCCGGTCTGGTGCAACGCTTCGCGCCGGCCAATGGGGCGCCCGTGTTCGCCCAGCCCACTCAAGTGGCCGGTTCCGGTCTGGACGCCGCTCCACGCGTCCTCATGGCTTCGAACGGAGAGACGATCGTGGCGTGGCGGTTGGGTGGTGCCGGCGTCATGGCCAACCGGCTGGGTGCCTCGGGATCGCCACTCTGGAGCGCGACGGGCGTCGTGATGGTACAGAACAGTGCGGCCACCGATCTGCTGATCGTCGATGACGGGGCGGACGGCGCCATCGTCGAATTCACCGTGCTGCAGAACTATTCGCAGAGTTCGTTCGCGCTGCGCATCGAGGCGGACGGCGACCTGCCCATGCTGAGCGGTACGCTCACCGCGGCGGCCGATGTGGCGAACGATGAAGGCGGCGCTCTCGCGCTGTCATATCACGCACCCTACGCCGACGCGGGCGAAGAACTGCCCGAGGTGACGGGCTACAACGTGTGGCGCCTCGTGCCTGGCGCGCCGGCGAATTCGGCAGCGAGTGCCATGGCCGACGAGCCTGAGGCCCTGGCGGCGCTGCAGGCGTCGACGGTCGGCATTGTCCGCCTGAGCGCCGAGCAGGCGCAGCGGCTGCGCTTTCCGGCCGGCACGTGGGAGTCGCTCGGTTTCCACGCAGCGGTGCTCGACACGCAGTACCGGTTCGTGGCCGCGACCCGCAACGACGCCGGTCCGGCGGTGCCCAATGCCGACGAGACGTTCGTGGTCACCGCGCATTCCACGACACCGTCGATGTTCGGCGTCTCCAACGCCATCTCCGGCCACTCGATCGACAACCACGCGCCGGCCACGCCTCAACAGCTGGCGGGTGCCTTTGCTGGCGGCAGCGTGACGCTGTCGTGGGCGGCGAACACCGAGAGCGACCTGGTCGGCTACGCCGTGTATCGCGGTGCGGGTGCATCGTTCGTCCCGGCGCCGGGCAATCGCCTGGCGCAGGTGGCGACGCCGCATCACGCCGATCCGGCCTACGTGGTGGGTGACTACTACAAAGTCACCGCGGTGGACCGGCACGGCAACGAGTCGCCCGTTGCGACGCTGGCGCCCGCACAGGTGTCGGGCGTGGGTGGCGCGCCGCGCGCGAGCGTCCTGACGGTGGAGCCGAATGTGCCCAACCCGTTCAATCCCAACACGACGGTGTGGTTCGACCTGCCGCGTTCCGGTGAGTTGTCTGTGACCGTGTATGACCTGCGCGGGCGCATCGTGCGCTTGCTCCATGATGGCGTTCTCGAAGCGGGGCGGCATCAGGTTGAATGGGACGGCCGGGACCAGGCGGGTGTTGCCTCGGCGGCGGGGGTCTACCTGTTGCGTCTGGAGACGGCCGACGGGATTGTGCGATCGCAGAAGATGACGTTGGCGAAGTAGTTTTCGGTCAGGAGAGGCCCTGTTGACAAGTGCGGGCTCACCGACCACGGCGCCCGTATCCCGGGCGGGGCTGCGCCGACGGCTACCAGAAGACGCTTTCCCGGATCCACGTGGTGCAGGGTGCCCACGGGGGATTTTGACGGCCAACGTTTGGAGGGAATCATGGGTCAGATCCGGCGACTTTTCGCTCGCCTGTTCGGGGCTTTCTCCGCCATCGCCCCGGTTCTCGCTCTGCTCCTGATGCCGCTCTTGCCATGTGAAACAAGTGCCGCACCCACGCTGTACATGCTGGGCGGTGGGCTCGGCTCGCTGAGCGGGCTCTGGACCGTCGACATCACCACGGGTGCCGCCACCTATGTCGCCCCGATTCAGGACGCGGGGGGAGACCTGTACCTCTACGCCGGCGGCCTCGCCTATGACGCGCCCACGCACACCCTCTACGCCCTGGGGCAGAGTTACCTGGGCGTCTCCATGCTGTATACGGTCAATCCGACGACCGGGTTTGCCGCCGCCGTCGGTCCGTCGGGCGGCATCGCGTACTTTGGAACCTGCGGACTCGCGATCGATCCCGCTTCGCACAAATTCTACGCGGTGGGCGACGGGGTCGGCCTGGGCC
>CAIOLW010000391.1 GCA_903859215.1 uncultured bacterium
GTCGACGACGATGTTGCCGCGGTGCCCGGCGTTCCGGAAGACGACGAGGCGCTGACGGCGCCGACGCTGGCGGTCACCGCGGGCGTCGATGTCCCCGCCCCGCGGGCGGAAGTCGATCCCGAGGAGCGCGCAAAGGCGCGGGCCGCATGGCAGCCGCGGTCGCCGTCGGTCAGCCATGACGCGGACCTCGGCCTGGGGCTCGAAAACGAGGTATCGCGAGGGACACCGCGCGTGTTCTGGCTCGCGACCGGCGTGTTCGTGGTCGCGCTGCTGGCCGTGGCCTGGTACTGGTCCGAGTACGTGCGCGTGCCGCCCGGCGGCTATTTCTCTCCGGTGGCTACGCGCGAAGACTCGACGTCGGCGCGCCGGGATTCGACCGCGCTGGCTGCGGGTGCGCAACCGGCGACCGGGGCGGCAGGTGACGATGCGCGGCAAGTGGCCGAAGCCGGCAGCCTGACCTCCATCGACGATTCGCTGTCCGAGGCCCGGCGGGCGAACGGTCCGGGGGGCGCGAAGCCGGCACCGGCGAATGCCGCCGCCGTACCCGACGTGATGCCGGCGGTGCCCGCGGGTCACGTGGCGT
This sequence comes from uncultured bacterium, assembly GCA_903859215.1. Lineage (GTDB taxonomy): Bacteria > Krumholzibacteriota > Krumholzibacteriia > LZORAL124-64-63 > LZORAL124-64-63 > CAINDZ01. The sequence continues at coordinate 584 of CAIOLW010000391.1, forward strand.
CGCCGGCCCAACCGGCGGCCGCGCCGGCGATCGCGCCGCTCGATCGGAACACCTACGAAGTGCCCGTCGGCCAGGCCGGCTGGGCGCTGCACGTCTACTCGGTGCCCGACAGCGCCGGCGCCGTGAAGGAATGCCTGGGGCTCAAGCGCGCCGGCTTCCAGTCGGCGGTACGCATCGTCGAGATCAAGGAAAAGGGCGGCCGCTGGTGGCGGATCTACGTCGGCAGCTATCCCTCGAAGAGCGCGGCGCTGGCGGCGATGCCGGCGCTGCTGGAAAAGCTCAGCGCGAAGTGGGCCGAGCCGTCCCTCATGAAATAGCGTGCCGTCCACGGCGGGACCCCGGGGGCCCGCGGTGGGAAGTCGCGGCATCACCGTTGCATCACGAACACCGCGCCCGGCGCGGAAAGGTGACCTTGTGCGTCTGAAGAATATCGAACTGCAGGGATTCAAGTCCTTCGTCGACCGTACGCGCCTGGACTTCGACCACGGCATCACGGCCATCCTCGGGCCGAACGGCTGCGGCAAGTCGAACATCGTGGACGCCGTGCGCTGGGTGCTGGGCGAGCAATCGGCCAAGCAGCTGCGCGGCGGCAAGATGGACGACGTCATCTTCAAGGGGACGACCAAGCGTCGGCCCGTGGGCATGGCCGAGGTCACGCTCACGTTCGAGAACGAGGACCGCGGGCTGCCCATCGACTTCAGCGAGGTCGCGATCAAGCGGCGCGTCACGCGCGACGGCGGCAGCGAGTACTTCCTGAACGGTTCTGCCTGCCGCCTGAAGGACCTTCGCGACCTGTTTTTCGACAGCGGCGTGAACAACACGTCGTACTCGATCATCGAGGAATCGATGATCAAGTCGATCCTCAACGAGAACAACGACGACTTGCGGCACCTGCTCGAAGAGGGCTCGGGCATCACCAAGTACAAGGCCCGGCGCAAGGAGACCCAGCGCAAGCTGGACCGCACGCAGAGCGACCTGGTGCGCCTCTACGACATCATCGACGAGATCGGCAAGGAAGTCCGCTCGCTGCAGCGGCAGGTCGGCAAGGCGCGTCGCCACCAGCGGCTGTACGGCGAGATCCGCGCGCTGGACCTGATGGTTGCCGCGCGGCGGCGGCAGGAACTCGACACCCGCGAAGCCGAGGCGCGCGACCGGCTGCAGGAATTCCGCACGCTGGCCGAAGCCGGCGTGGGCGAGCTGGCCGAGTTGCAGGCGCGTATCGAGGCGGCGCGGCCGACCATCGACGAGCGCGAGTCCGAGCGCCACCAGCTGGAAGAGGCCCTGCACGCCTTCGAGGAGGACCTGCAGGAGACCGAGCGGCAGGTGCTGGTGCTCGAGCACCGCATCGCCGAGCAGAAGCGGCGCATCGAGGCGGGCGAATCGGGCATTGCCGAGGCCGAGACGCGGCGCGGCGAGATCGAGGGGCAGATCGCGCGGCTGGACGAGAGCCTGCTGCAGGTGCGCGATGAACTCGAGGGCGCGGCCCGGCTGCTGGCCGAGCGCGACGAGGAACTCCAGATCCTGGAGGACCGCCTGGCGCGCGACCGCGAGGCGCTGGACGACGCCACCACGCGCAACCTGGAAGTCATCGAGAGCGACGCCGCGCAGCGCAGCCAGCTGCGCGAGCTGCAGGTCAAGCAGGAGAACCGGCGCGAGCGCATCACCGTCCTGGGCGGGGAACGCGAGGCCGTCCTCGAACACGGCCGCGAGGCCGGCGCCCAGCTGGCCGCTGCGGGGCAGCAGGTCGAGCCCGCGCGGGCACAGCGCCACGCGGTGCTGAACGAACTGGCGGGCCTCGAGCGCGAGGAGACCGACCTCGAGTCGGCCGCCGCTTCGCTGCAGGAGGAGGCGTCCACCCTGGCCGGGCGTCGCGAGGCCGCGCGCAGCACGCACGACCTGCTCAAGCGCCTGCACGAGGACCACGAGGGCTACGGTCAGGGGCCGAAGGAACTGCTGCGCCGGCACGGCGGCGAGCCGCGCCTGGTCGGCGGCCTGGCGGACCAGCTGGCGGCGGCCCCGGCCGACCTGCCGGCGCTGGCCAGCCTGCTGGGCGAGGTCCTCGACGCGGTCGTGGTCGACCGCTGGGACACGGCCGCCGACTTCGTGGGCGAATTGCGCCGCGAATCGCTCGGCCAGGCCAGCCTGATCTGTCGCGACGGTTTCGCGGTCGAAGAGGGCGCGAGCACGGCAACGCCGGCCGGCGGCCGTCCCGCGCGCGAGGCCATCACGGGCCCCGGCGCTGCGATTCCCGCGCTGCGCGCGCTGCTCAGCCGTTCCTACATCTTCGCCACCGACGCCGACGCCGCGGCGGCGGCCACCGCCTGGCGCGGCCCGGCGCCGATCGTCTGCGTCAGCCGCGAGGGCCTGCTGGTCACCAGCGACGGCCGCGTGCGGGGCGGGCGCGGCGAGGGCACAGACACCGGCCTTCTGGGCCGGCGCGAGAAGCTGCTCGAGGTCGAGGGCGAGATCGAGAACCTCGACGAGCGCACGCAGGTCGCGCAGCAGCGCGTCGCGGCCAACCGCGCGCGGCGCGAGGACGTCCGCGTCGCCCTGATCAACGGCCGCGGCCGCCTGTCGGCCGGGGACAACGAGCTCAACGCCCTGCAGGTGAAGATCGCCGAGTTGCGCCAGCGCTCGGAGGCGGCGGGCGTCCGCGCGCAGGAGATGGACGTCGAACGCGCGCGGCTGGAGCAGGAGATCGCCGACCTGGCGACGACCGAGCAGCAGATGACCGACCTGCTGAGCGAGAGCGGCCGCCTGCGGCAGGACAGCACGATGCGCCGCGAGGACCTGCGGAAGCGGGTCGAGGAAATCCAGATGGAGCGCGACGAGGCCCGCGCCAACCTGTCCGAACTGCGCATGGGCCAGCAGAGGCGCGAGAGCCGGCAGCGCGAGACCGAGACGGCGCTCGCTCACCTGCGCGAGAACGTGGCCGAGCTGTTCGCGCGGCGCGAGCGCCTGGCCGAGGAGATCGAATCCGGGCGGCTCACTTCCGAGACGCTGGGCGAGGAGCTCGTCGCCAAGCGCGAGATCATGTCCCGCGCCATGGACGAGCGCGAGCGCCGCCGGACGGTCGTGAAACGGGCCGCCGAGGGCATTGCAGCGCTGCACGAGGAGACCGCGATCTGGAACCGGCGCGTGCAGGAGATCGAGAAGCAGCGGGGCGGCTTCCGCGAGCAGGCGCACGGCCTGGAGACCGAACTGGCCACCCTCGACGTGCGGCGCAACAACCTCGAGGAGCGCGTCGAGGAGCAGTGGAAGGGCCCTTTCCGCGAACTCATCGACTCGGTGAACCCCGAGCACATCCCCGACGAACTGCTGATGGAGGACAACGTCTTCCAGATCGCGCAGGCCGAGGAACTGCTGGAGGACCGCCGGAAGAAGATGGCCGAGCTGGGCCCGATCAACCACCTGGCGCTCGAGGAGTACGACACCAAGAAGGAACGCCTGGACTTCCTGGAGAAGCAGCGCGACGACGTCGAGAAGGCCCGTGACGACCTGACGAAGGCCATCACCGAGATCAATCGCACCGCGCGCAAGCGTTTCATCCACACCTTCGAGGAAGTGCGGCGCAACTACATCGCGGTGTTCGAGACGCTGTTCAAGGGCGGCCGCTGCGACCTGCAGCTGCAGAAGACCGACGACCCGCTCGAGAGCAACATCCTGATCACCGCCCAGCCGACCGGCAAGGTGATCGACACGGTGTCGCTGCTGTCGGGCGGCGAGCGCTGCCTGACCGCGCTGTCGCTGCTGTTCGCGGTGTACCTGGTCAAGCCGTCGCCGTTCTGCATGCTGGACGAGGCCGACGCGCCGCTCGACGACGCCAACATCGGGCGCTTCGTCAACATGCTGCGCGAGTTCAGCCGCAGCACGCAGTTCCTGGTCATCACGCACAACAAGCTGACCATGGAGACCGCGAACCACCTGTACGGCGTGACGATGATGGAGCCGGGCTGCAGCTCGATCGTCTCGGTCAGCTTCCACGACGTGCAGATGACGCAGAGCGACCAGGAGCTCGGCGGCGCCATCGCCCGCAAGCGGAAGGAAGTCGACGATGCGGCCATGAGCGCGCGCGGGCAGGCGTTCATGGAGACCATCGAGGCCGTCGAGGCGGCCGAGGCCGCCGCCGAGGCGGCTGTGGCCGCGGCGGACGACGCCGTCGCCGCGACCGGACTCGACACCGGGGACGACGACGTCACGCCGATCGGCGACGAGGCTGACGGCCGCAGCATGGAGGCCTCCGAGTGATCAAGGGGGTCCTCGACCGCTTCAAGAGCGGCCTGAAGAAGACACGCGACGGGTTCGTCGGGAAGCTGCAGACCCTGTTCGGCGGGCGTGTGCGCCTGGACCAGGAGACGCTCGACCGCATCGAGGAGCTGCTGATCAGCGCGGACATGGGCGTGGCTTCGGCCGTCGCCATCACGCGGAACATCGAGAAGCGGCTGAAGGAGGAGGGCGGCGAGGCCACCCTCGAGGCTGTGCTCGAGGTGATCCGCGCCGACGTGCTGGGCATTCTCAACACGGCCACGCCCCGTATGCGCCCGGTCAGCTGGGACGATGCGGGCGACGCCCCGAAGGCGAAGAAGAAGCCGCACCAGCCGGCGCCCGCGGCCCCGGCGCCCGTCGAGGCGAAGGGCCCGCGCGTGATCTTCGTCGTGGGCGTCAACGGCACCGGCAAGACGACGACCATCGCCAAGCTGGCGCACCGTCTCAAGAGCGAGGGCAACACGGTGCTGCTGGCAGCCGGCGACACGTTCCGCGCCGCGGCGGTCGAGCAGCTCACGGTGTGGGCCGGTCGCGTCGGTGTCGAGTGCATCAGCCAGGGGCAGAACGCCGACCCGGCGGCCGTGGCCTTCGACGCCCTGAGCGCGGCCGAGGCGCGCGGCGTGGACATCGTCATCATCGACACCGCCGGTCGCCTGCACACCAAGACGAACCTGATGGACGAACTGGGCAAGGTGGCCCGCGTCATCCGCCGCAAGACCGGCCGCGACCCCGAGACGCTGCTGGTGGTCGACGCCAACACCGGCCAGAACGGCCTGCAGCAGGCGCGCGTGTTCGCCGAGACCATCCCCGTCGACGGGCTGGTGCTGACCAAGCTGGACGGCACTTCCAAGGGCGGCATCGTCGTGGCCATCGCCGAGACGCTGGGCCTGCCGGTCAAGTGGGTGGGCATGGGCGAGAAGGTGGACGACCTCGCTGCCTTCGACCCGCAGATCTTCGTCGAGGCCCTGTTCGCGGACTGGTCGGGCGAAAGCGCCGCCGTGGCCCTGCGGGACGACGATGCGCCGGCCGCGCGCTAACCAGCGCGGCGGGCTGCGCCGACTGGACGACCTGCTCGATCGCGCCGCCGGGCGCACCAACGACCGCTGGGACAGCCGCGACACCGACCGGGAGCGCCGCCGCGAGCGCGGCCCGGTCGTCCGCACGATGGACATCCGCCGCGACCATGAGATTTTCGAGCGCCTGACCGCCCTGGACTACGACTACCTGCTCTGCCAGCGCTTCGCCGCCGGCGCCCGCGTGCTGGGCGACCTGCTGCCGCAGTCGGTGGTCGGCCGCGCGCAGAACGGGCACGGCTGGTTCACCGACGAGTTCGGTATCTCCCTGCGCTTTCCCGACGCCACGTTCGAGCGCGTGCTGTCGGTGCTGGAGAAGGTCGACCCCAACCTGCGCGGCGTGCAGGTGCGCGAACGCCGCGGCGCGCTGGTGACGCGGTTCGGCGAGTGGCTGCTGGCCAACTGCGAACGGCCCCGGCTGAAGCTGGAGGTCGACGGCGCGCCGCCGCTGGGCATCGAGTTCCTGGCCGGCTATGAAGTGGACACGCGCGCCTTCTGCACGGGCATGGTGCTCGCGGGGTTCATGGACGACTGGGAGCACCGCCGCACGGCGATGCTGGCGCACAAGCGCACCTGGGGCGGGCAGCCGTTCACGGTCGGCGGCGGCGACATCATGATCGTCGACCGCGAGAAGTTCGAGATGTGCGGCATCGACGACCCGGGCGCGACGGTCATGGAGCCCGACCAGCTGCGCGAGCTGCGCGACTACGGGATCCTCCTGCGCGAAGGCAGGGGGCCGTACCGGTTCCCCGACCACGAGCAGGTCTACTTCCGGCGCCGGCTGGGCGACGGCGTCTGCGACGACCTGGCGCTGATCTGGATCGCGGCCAGCTACGGCTACGACGCCCTGCTGGGCGCGTTCCTGATGGACGGCATCGACACCTACGACAAGTACCTGCTCGAGATGACCTGGGGCGGGTACGACACGTACCTCGCCGGACAGTTGCAGGAGCGCTTCCTGGAACGGAACGATCGCCCGCTGGTCAGCGACGAGCGCATCTTCGACCTCATCCACTTCGCGGCCAAGCGCAACGACCCGCCGGTGAACCTCAGCAGTTCGCACCGTCGCCTGATCCAGTTCGAGGCGCAGGCCCCGGTCCCCACGGTGCTGAACCACTGGCGTTTCGTGATGGGCGAGCCCGTCTACGACATCCACCTGGGGTTCTCGCGGGTGCCGGCCGAGGAGTTCTACGGCGCCGCCTGGTACCGCCTGCAGGCAGCCAAGCTGCCGGTGCCGGCGCCGCGGTTCCTCAAGCCCCGCAAGGAACGCTGAGGCAGCCGGTTACGCCGGCATGGGCGGACCTGCGAATCTGCGGCTGCCCGCACCCGCCTTGACGCCGCACGGCGCCGGATCTACGTTCTGCCCTGACATTCTCAATGGCCGGCGCCCTTCGCCGGCCGCGAGCCTCAACTTCGGGGCGGGGTGTAATTCCCCACCGGCGGTCACAGCCCGCGACCCGCCAGCGCCTTCGGGCAACGGCGGCTGATCCGGTGGAATTCCGGGGCCGACAGTTAAAGTCTGGATGGGAGAAGTTGGCGGTTCGAAACGATGCCGCGCGTCCGGCTGTCCGGATGCGTCCGCGGTGTCGATTCGCCGCTTGCCGCCCATCGACGACGCCCCGGGATCGGACTGATCGTGGAGCGTGAACGCGTATCATTGCCGGACGGCCAGATCGGCCAGATCGGCCAGATGGGCCAGATCGGGCAAGTCGGTCCGGATGCAGACGCTTTCTTCATGGCCGAGGCCCTGTCGCTGGCCGCTTCGACGCCCGTGCGCCCGTGGCCGAACCCGCCGGTCGGCGCGGTCGTCGTCCGCGGCGGGCGCATCGTCGGCCGCGGCGCCCACCACGGGCCCGGCACGCCGCACGCCGAGGTGCTCGCGCTGCGCGAGGCCGGCGATCTGGCGAGCGGCGCCACGCTCTACGTCACCCTCGAACCCTGCAATCATACCGGCCGCACGCCGCCGTGCGCGCCCTCCGTCGCCGAGTCCGGCGTCACGCGCGTCGTGGTGGCGATGCGCGACCCGAATCCGCAGGTGAAGGGCGGCGGCTGCCGCTTCCTGCGCGAGCACGGGCTGGTCGTGAACATCGGCACGGGCGCCGCCGCGGCGCTGGAACTGGTGTGGCCGTTCGCCGTCACCGACGGCTTCAAGCGCCCGTTCGTCGAATTGAAGACCGCGACCTCGCTGGACGGCCGCTTCGCGCCGCCGGCGGCGCGACGTTCGCTGGTGGCGCCCGTCTACCTGACTTCGGAGGCGGCGCGGCGCCAGGTCCACGGGCGGCGGCGCTGGTCCGATGCGGTCGTCGTCGGCGAGGGCACGGCCGTCGCCGACCGGCCGCTGCTGGACGGCCGGCTGGTCGCCGGCGACACGGGCGTGCCGGGCACCGAGCCGGTCGCCGTGTACCTCGACACCGACCTCAGTTGGACCGGCGGCCTGGGGCGTTCGCCGTTCATGGTGATCGCCGGCGAACGGGCGCGCACATCGCCCAACCTGGCTGCGATCAGGGCGGCCGGTGGCGAGGTCGTCTTCGCCGCCGAGTCCGAAGGTCGCCTGGATCTCGCGGCGGTGCTCGCGGCGCTGCACGGCCGCGGCCTGTCGGCGCTGATGTTCGAGGGCGGGCCCGTGCTGTCGTCGGCGCTGCTGGCGGCCGGGCTGGTCGACCGCTGGCGGCAGTTCGTGGCGCCGGTTGCGCTGGGTGACGGCGTGGGCTGGCCGGCGGTCGCGCCGGTGGCGGGCGCCGGGACGTTCACGCTGACCCGGACAGGCACGGCGGGTCCCGATGCGCTGCTGGTGCACGACCGCCTGTCGTTCGCCGCGAAGCTCGACCAGGTGTCCAGATAGGCCGGTCACGGCAGGGGAGGCACGCATGTTCACCGGCATCATCCGCGAAATCGGCGTCCTGCGCGGGCTGTCCCCGCGCGGGGATGTGCTGCGCCTGGCGATCGCCGCCCCGCGCACGGCGGCGTCGGCGCGCCCGGGCGACAGTATCGCCGTCGACGGCATCTGCCTGACGGTGACCGACGCGCGCCCGGGCGTGTTCGCGGCCGAGGCCGCGTCCGAGACGCGTCGCCTGACCACCCTCGGCAACTGGCGCGCGGGACGCCGCCTGCACCTGGAGCCGGCGCTGCGCGCGGGCGACGGGCTGGACGGCCACTACGTGCAGGGCCACATCGACGGCGCCGGCAAGGTGCTGGCCGCGCGGCCGGCGCGCGGCGGCGGCCGCCTGCTGACGGTTTCGCTGTCGCCTTCGCTGGCGATGTACCTGACGCCGAAGGGTTCGATCGCCATCGACGGCGTCAGCCTGACCGTCGATGAGGGCCCGTTCGCCGACCGTGTCACCGTCAACCTGATCCCGCACACCCTGGCCGTGACGAACCTCGGCCTGCTGCGCGCCGGCGACGCCGTGAACCTGGAAATGGACGTGCTGGTCAAGGCCGCCCGTGGCGCCCGCCCGCACCTGACGATGCGCGAGCCCGCGGCGTCCCTGCCGATCGCGCCGCTCACCCTCGAACACGTGCGCGCGCTGGGCTACGGCGCCGCGCGCCGGAAGGCCCGCCCATGAATCCCGACCGGAACCCGGCCGAGCCCGGAGGGGACCGCCCCCTGGTGGACAGCCCTCTGGTGGACAGCATCGACGCCGCGCTCGAGGCGCTGCGCCGCGGCGAGATCATCGTCGTCGTCGACGACGAGGAGCGCGAGAACGAGGGCGATTTCATCGTCGCCGCCGAGAAGGTCACGCCGCAGATCGTGAACTTCATTGCGCGCCACGGCCGCGGCCTGGTCTGCCTGGCGGCGACCGGCGAGCGCCTGGCCGAACTGGACGTGCACCCGATGGTCACGCGCAACACGGCCTCGCTCGGCACGCGCTTCACCGTCAGCATCGACGCGGCGCACGGCGTCACGACCGGCATCAGCGCCGCCGACCGCTCGCGCACCGTGCAGGTCTTCATCGACCCCACCACGAAGCCGGCCGACCTGGCGCGTCCCGGCCATATCTTCCCGCTCGAGGCGGTGCCCGGCGGCGTGCTGCAGCGCGCCGGCCACACCGAGGCCGTGGTCGACCTCTGCCGCGCGGCCGGCCTGTATCCGGCGGGCCTGCTCTGCGAGATCATGGACGACGACGGCGAGATGGCCCGCCTGCCGCGCCTGCGCGAGATCGCGACCGAGCACGGCCTGAAGCTGGCGACGATCGCCGACCTGATCCGCTGGCGCCGCCACAACGACCTGCTCGTACGGCGCGAGGTGGAGGTGCCCCTGCCGACGGCCGTCGGCGAGTTCCACATGGTGGCCTACTCGACGCTCGTCGACAACGCCACCCACGTCGCGCTGGTCAAGGGCGAGATCAACCCCGAGGAGCCGGTGCTGGTCCGCGTGCACAGCGAGTGCATGACCGGCGACCTCTTCCACAGCCTGCGCTGCGACTGCGGCCAGCAGATGGAGTCGGCGCTGAGGCAGATCGAGGCGGCCGGCCGCGGCGTCTTCCTCTACATGAGGCAGGAGGGCCGCGGCATCGGCCTGGTCAACAAGATGAAGGCCTACCGCCTGCAGGACGAGGGCGCCGACACCGTCGAGGCCAACGCGCGCCTGGGCTTCCCGCCCGACCTGCGCGAGTACGGGCTGGGGGCGCAGATCCTGCGCGACCTGGGCGTGCGCCGGATGCTGCTGATGACGAACAACCCGCGCAAGATCGTCGGGCTCGAGAGCCACGGCCTGGAACTGGCCGGCCGCGTGCCGCTGGAGATCACACCGGGCACGAACAACGCGAAGTACCTGGAGACGAAGAAGGCCCGCATGGGCCACCTGCTGGATCACCTGTAGAGAGAGTCGAAACCGGAACGACGGCAACGCAAAGGCAAGGAGAGGAACCATGGGCCGCATCTACGAGGGCAAGTTCGAGGCGCACGGCAAGCGGATCGCGATCGTCGCCAGCCGCTTCAACGACTTCTTCACCAGCGAACTGCTGGCCGGGGCGCAGGACTGCCTGCGCCGCCACGGCGTGGCCGACGAGCAGGTCGACACGGCGTGGGTGCCGGGCGGCTTCGAGCTGCCGATCGCCGCCAAGCGCCTGGCGCAGAGCGGCCGCTACGCCGCGGTGATCTGCGTCGGCTGCATCATCCAGGGTGACACGCCGCACTTCGGGCTGGTGGCCAGCGAGGTGACCAAGGGCATCGCGCAGGTGTCGCTGGACGCGGGCATCCCGATCGCGTTCGGCGTCGTGACCGCCGACACGCTCGACCAGGCGCTCGAGCGCTCGGGCACCAAGGCCGGCAACAAGGGCTTCGACGCGGCGCTGTCGGCGCTCGAGATGATCGACCTGTTCGCGGCCATCGACAAGGGCTAGGGGCGGGGCGGCGTCACTCGGCGCCGGCGTGCACGCGGTACACGCTGATCGCCAGGGCGGGATCTTCCCAGGCCGGCGTCCGGCCGGCGCCCGACAGCAGCGCCTTCCAGCGCGCGCCGGTCGCGTCCAGTCGCCGCGGCGTGCCCTCGAGCGCAGGGGCCAGCAGCAGCCAGCGCGCGCCGTACCGTGCGGCGCGCGCTTCCATTTGCGCCAGGTCGGGCGCATTCGAGCCGGGTTCGCCCAGCGCGATCACCGGGTGGTCCAACCGTACGTGCCGCGCGAGCGGTTCCTGCGCCATGAGGACGTCGCCCGGCGCGGTGTTGGCGGCGATCCACGCGGCGCCGTCGCCCGGGTCGACGAACCCGTGCCCCGCGCGCGCCGACGTTTCCTCCAGCGGCCGCGCCACGCGCCACGCGTTGTGGCCCAGGCAGGCCACCAGCGCCACGATGACCAGCCCGGCGCGCACGCCGGCGCCCGGTGCGCCGCGCAGCGCCCACCACCACAGCGCCGGCAGCAGCGGCAGCAGCAGCCGCGTCTGCACGCCGGACGGCCAGCCGTCGAAGTTCGCCAGCGCCAGCAGCGTGAATCCCGCGTACCACAGCAGCAGGGGCGAGGTCGCGTCGTCGGGGGCGTCGCGGTGCCGCCTGACGGCGCCGATCGCGACCAGCGCCAGCAGCGCGACCGCGACCGCGGCCTGCAGCCACACCGCCACCGCGCCCAGCCGCGCGTCGAGCGCGCGACCGAACATCGGGACCATCAGCACGGGCAGTTCCTTCGCATAGCCCACGAGGTTGTGCGCCATGAACGCCGCGCGCGCCCCCGGGCCGGCGTGGTGGGCCAGCACCTGCGCCCGGTAGCCATCGCCCAGCCACAGGACGCCGGCCGACCAGCCGGGCAGAAGCAGCACCAGTTGGGTGGCGGCCGTGCCGACGAGGACCACGCCGGCGCGCGCCCAGCGCCGGTGGCCCAGCAGCGTCGCCACGATGGCCAGCAGCACAGCCAGGCCGATCGTGCGCGTGAGCATCGCCAGGCCCGCCAGGATGACCACGGCGGCATACCGGCGCGGCGACGGCGCCCGACCGTCGACGAGCCCGCGTCCCAGCAGCAGCGCCGCCAGCGCGATGGCCGCGTACGGGACATCGCTCGTGATGCGGCCGGCCCAGGCGACCGTCCACGGGTTCAGCGCGACGCAGGCCAGGATGAGCACGCTGTGCGTCGAGTCGTCGTCGCGGCCCAGGCGCCAGGCCAGGCCCACGAACGCCAGCGACGCCAGCACGCCCACGAGCTTGAGCAGGTCCAGGCCGTGCGGCTGCGCAAAGGCCAGGGGAGCCAGCATGAGCGGATAGCCGGGAGGGAAGAGGCCGGGGTTGGCGGCGGGCGCGTCGGGGCCGGCCTGCACGACGGGCCCGTGGCCCGCGGCCAGCGATCGCGCCATGGCGACGTAGAAGGCGTCGTCGGTCAGGCTGCCGACGGGCGTCTCGTCCAACCGCAGGGCGACCAGGACCGCGAACGCGACCAGGACCACGGTCAACCCGCGGCGCACGCCCCCGAGGGTCCGCGGGTCGAGGGGCTTGCCCGGCCGGAACGGGCCGGAGCGTAAACGCGGGGTCAGCGGCATGGCGTGCGGCCGGGCCTTTCGGCTGGGACACGGGTCCGGGCCGGCCAGGGAAGCGGGCCCCGCTGCCCACTCTAGGGGCGGACGGGTCGCCGGACAAGCACTGCCCGCGCCCGGGGATGCGGCCGGCCGCCCGAACGGCATCCGATTGTCATTTTCCGGGCGGCAGGCTATCATTGGGCCCGCGGCGGGTGTGGCCCGCCGCCCTTGCGACACGGGCCGGCCCCGGCCCGACAAGCCGTTCTTTGACAGGAGAATACCGGTGGGCAAACGCAGAAAAGGCCGTGAGATCGTCCTGCAGTCGCTCTACGCCTCGCTGATCAGCGGGGGCGACGTGCTGGTCGTGCTGGAGGACCAGCTGCTCCGCCGGGAATCCGCTCCTGAAACCACCACCTTCGCGCGCGACCTCGCGCGCAAGGTCAAGGCGAACCGCCCCGGCACCGAAGCCTGGCTGGCGACGCTCATCAGCGCGCGCTGGGATCCCTCGCGCCTGGGCACCCTCGAGCTCTGCATCCTCCACATGGGCCTGACCGAGCTGAAGCACAGCCCCGAGGTGCCGTTCCGCGCCGTCATCAACGAGGCCTGCGAACTGGCCCGCCGCTACTGCGAGGACGGCGCCATCGGCTTCGTCAACGGCGTGCTCGACCGTGCCGCGCACCAGGTCTATCCTGACGCCGCCGCCGTGCCGGCCGCCGGCGTGCTGGACGATGACGACGACGATGCCGAGTCCGGCAGCCCCGAGGGCGGGGATCCGGACGCCGGCGATCTGGACGCCGACTTCGGCGACACCCCGCTGCGCGGTGATGCCGCCGTCGACCCCGGGAAGGACTGCTGATGCGGGTGTCGACCCCCGGCCACTGGCAGCGCTTCTGGGAACAGGCCGACCGCCTGGAACTGGACGATGTCTACGGCACCGACGGGCGCATGGTCCGCGAGATCACCGGCATCTTCGCCGGCGATGCGCAGGGCCTGCGTGGCCGCCGCATCCTGGAAGTGGGGGCGGGCACCGGCCGCGATGCCGTGGCGCTGGCCGCCGCCGGCGCGCAGGTCGTCACCATCGACTACGTGCCCGGCTCGCTCGGCCTGACGCAGAAGGCCGCCGCGCAGGCGCGCGCCGACGTGACGGCCGTCTGCGGCGACGGCCTGACGATGCCGTTTCCCGAGGGCACGTTCGACGTCGTCTTCCACCAGGGCCTGCTCGAGCACTTCCGCGAACCCGGCTTCCTGCTGCACGAGAACGTGCGCGTGCTCAAGCCCGGCGGCTACCTGGTCGTCGACGTGCCGCAGACCTTCCACTACTACACCCTCGGCAAGCAGTTGCTGATCGCGTTGAACCGCTGGTTCGCCGGCTGGGAGACGCAGTTCACCATCGCCCAGCTCGAGGCGCTGGCCACGGCGCAGGGCGCGACCGTCACGCGCAGCTACGGCGACTGGATGGTGCCGGGGCTGTGGTACCGCGCGCTGCGCAAGATCCTGCTGACGCGCACCGGCCTTAAGCTGCCGATGCGGCCCGAGCCGGTGCCGCCGCTCGCGCGCCTGGGCGAGGCGTGGCGCCGCTGGTTCGCCCGTCGCCGGCTGTCGCTGTACACGACGCCCACGATCGGCGTGATTGCGCGCAAGCGGGGCGGGGCCGCGGAACGAGCCACGTCGTGAGGATCCTGGCCGTCAACTGGCGCGACATCAACGACCCCATGAGCGGGGGCGCCGAGCAGCACCTGCACCACATCCTGGCCGGCGCCGTGGGGCGCGGCTGGCAGGTCGACCTGTGCTGCGCCGACTATCCCGGGGGCGGGCCGCGCGGGCAGGTGGACGGCGTCGAGGTTTACCGCCGCGGGCACTGGACGGTGGCCAACCTGACGGTGCCGACGCTGGTGCGCGAACTGCTGCGACGCCACCGCTACGATCTCATCGTCGAGGACATCAACAAGATCCCGTTCTACACGCCGCTCTACGCCGGCAAGGTGCCGGTGCTGGCGATCGTGCCGCACCTGTTCGGCACGACGGTCTACCGCGAGGCCAACGCGCTGGTGGCGACCTACGTCTACGGCGCCGAGAGCCTGATCCCGCGCGTGTACGGCCGGTGCGAGTTCGAGGTCATCAGCCCCTCGACCCGCGACGACTTGATGGCGCGCGGCCTGGACCCCTCGCGCGTGACGACCATCTTCTGCGGGCTGGAGCACGAGCGCTTCACGCTGGCCGACCCGCCGCCGCGCGACGACACGCCGCTCCTGGTCAGCTGGAGCCGCCTGCGCCGCTACAAGAGCCTGGACGTGGCCATCCGCGCCTTCGACCTGGTGCAGAAGCAGATGCCCGACGCGCGCCTGCTGATCATGGGCCGCGGCCCGGACGAGAAGCGCCTGCGCGCACTGGCGGCGCAACTGGGCCTGCAGGACAAGGTCGAGTTCCGCGGCTTCCAGCCGTGGGACGAACTGGTGCGCACGCTGCACCGCTGCCATGTCTTCCTGAACCCCAGCCCGAAGGAGGGGTGGGGCCTGACGGTGATCGAGGCCAACCAGTGCGGCCTGCCGGTGGTGGCGACCGACGCGCCCGGCCTGCGCGACTCGGTGCGCGACGGCGAGACCGGCGTGCTGGTGCCGTACGGCGACGCGCAGGCGATGGCCGACCACGCGCTGCTGCTGCTGCGCGACCGCGACTACCTCGAGCGCATGGCCGCCGGCGCGCGCGCCTGGGCCGCCACGTTCAGCTGGGAGCGCTGTATCGACGAGTCCCTCGAACTGATGAAGCGCGCCGCCGCCCAGGGCGCCCGCCCGCCGCGGAAGGACGCCCGGTGAGTCCCGCCGTCCGCAGCCGCCTGTTCCTGGCGCTGAAGGTGCTCGGGACGATTGCGCTGGTCGCGTTCCTGTTGGCCAAGCTGCCGCTGCGCGAAGTCGAGGCCGCGATGAGCCACCCGCACTGGGGCTGGCTCCTGGCATCGCTCGCCGTCTACGCCGTGTCGGCCGTGCTCGGGGCCTGGCAGTGGGCGCTGATCCTGCGCGGGGTCGGCATCGACGCCGGCTGGGGCGAGATCGCGCGCCTCTACCACATCGGCCTGTTCTTCAACAATTTCCTGCCGGCGAACATCGGCGGCGACGCCTGGAAGATCCTCGACCTCGGCGCGCGCGACGGCCGGCGCGCCGGCGTGCTGGGCGCGACGATGCTCGACCGCCTGATCGGCCTCGCCGCGCTGACGGCGCTCGCCTGCCTGGGGATGGGCGCGGCGGCCGTCCTGCACGTGCCCCTGCCCAAGGTCGCCCTGCTGATGTTGCCGATCGGCGTGCTGCTGTTCGCGGCCCTGGCGGTCCTGCTCTCGCGCCGGCTGGGCGGCCTGCTGGTGACGATCGCGCGGCGGGTGGGGCTGGCGCGGCTGGCCGGGCCGCTGACCCATTTCACCGATGACCTGGCCCGCGTCGCCCCGCGCATCGGCTGGCTGAACGGGATCTTCGGGCTCAGCCTGGGGATCCAGTTCCTGCGCCTTGTGACCCACCTTTTGGCGGCCTGGGGGCTGGGTTTTGTCATCAGCGGGCAGGCTGCCCTCCAGTTGACGGTGCTGATCCCGCTGCTGGCCCTCAGTCTGACCCTGCCTATCTCCATCAACGGCATCGGGTTGCGAGAATCTGTCTCGGCGGGCCTGCTCACCTGGGCCGGCCTGGCCGCGCCGCAGGCCGTGGCGATGGAACTGGCCGCCTACCTGGTCCAGGTGGCCTTCAGCCTGGTGGGCGGCGTGTTCCTGTGGCGCCATCGCCGACCGCGCACCCCCGCCGGCAAATAGGCCCGGGCGACCAGACCCGGGAACCGGCAGGAAGCCCGGTTGTTCGCTCCAGTTCGGTGTGCTAGCTTGGCTTGCGACGCCTCCCGACCCTGCAGATGAACCCGGCCGCGATGCGGCCCCGCCCCCTGACGAAGGTGACATCGTGACCGCAAACTGGTTCCGCCGGCCCCAGGTCCTGATCGCTGCCGGCGTGTTCGCCCTGACGCTCGGCGTCTACACGGCGACCCTGAACACGACCACCCCGTTCTGGGACTCCGGCGAGTTCATCACCACCAGCCACATCGTGGGTGTCCCGCACCAGCCGGGAACGCCGCTCTATGTGCTGATGGGCCGGGTCTTCGACATCCTGCTGAGCGGCCAGCCCGACATCACCAAGGCGTCGATGCACACGGCCTGGGCCGTCAACTTCATGTCGGCGTTCTTCAGCGCGCTGGCGGTCATGTTCATCTACCTGCTGATCTGGGAGCTGGCGCGCCGCGCCGATCCCGATTCGGGATGGCTGGCCCACGTCGGCGGCGTGGTTGGCGCCCTGTTCCTGGCCTTTTCCACGACGTTCTGGGGCAGCGCGCTCGAGGCCGAGGTCTACGGCCTGGCGGCCTTCATGCTGGCGCTGATGGCCTGGCTGTCGGTGCAGTGGTACCAGCACCGGGCCCACGTCGGCAGCAACCACCTCCTGCTACTGATGATCTACCTGCTGGGCCTGGGCGTCGGCTTCCACCTGGGCACGCTGCTGGTCTACCCGGGCATCTTCGTGCTGATGGTGCTCGGCAGCCGCCGCAAGCTGCCCCTGCTCGACGTGCTGGTGATGAGCGCCGGCCTGGCGCTGTTCCTGTTCTCGACGACGACCAGCAACAACGGGCTGATCTTCGCCATGCTGGCCGTGTACCTGGTCGTAGTCGGCATCCGCGCGTTCAACGGCCACCGCTTCGCGCTGTGGGGCAGCGCGCTGTTCTTCCTGGGCCTGACCGTGCACGCGATGATGATGATCCGCGCCGGCGCCCATCCGGAGCCGTTCGTCAACCAGACGTCGCCGAAGGACTTCAGCACGCTGATGTCGGTGATCCGGCGCGAGCAGTACCCGCCGCTCAACCCGTTCAACCGCCAGGCGCCGCTGGGCTGGCAGTTCGGCTACTACTACAAGTTCCTGATGCAGCAGTTCTGGTTCCTGGGCTCGGGCACGGGCCTGCTGACGACCATCTCGACGGTGCTGGGACCGATCTTCCTGGCTCTGGTCGGCGTGTTCCACGGGTTCCGCCGGATGCGCCCGCTGGTGTTCGTACCGCTGGTGGGCTACCTGATCAACGGCGAGATCCTGACGCTGTACCTGAACTTCACGAACCACGAGGTGCGTGAGCGCGACTACTTCTACTTCGCGGCCTTCATGTTCGCGGCCGTGTTCATCGGCATGGGCGTCGCCGCGCTGCTGCGCTACCTGGCGGGCGCGGAGGGGAAGTCGGCCGCTCAGATGGAGCGCGAGGACAAGAACGGCGACTGGCTGCGCGTCGCCGCAACGATCAAGCCGGTCAAGCTGAAGCCGGTGACGATCGCGGCCGGCGCGGTGCTCCTGCTGCTGCCGCTGCTGCCGCTGCTGCCGGGCAGCGCGAAGTGGTTCGAGCACGACAACACGAAGAACTACATCGCCTACGAATACGCCTGGAACATCCTGAACGGCTGCGACCAGAACGGCATCCTGTTCACCAACGGCGACAACGACACGTTCCCGATCTGGTACCTGCAGGAGGTCGAGAAATGCCGCCGCGACGTGACGGTGGTGAACCTCTCGCTGGTCAACCTGCCGTGGTACATCAAGCAGCTCAAGCACAACGTCGAACACCCGCTGGCCATGCGCCGCACGGACCAGCAGATCGACGAGCTGCGGCACCGCATGTACGAGGACCCGAAGACGGGCGAGCGCACGTTCGTCATGATCAAGGACTACGTCCTCGAGGACATCATCGCGACCAACAACTCGGGCGACAAGCGGCCGGCCTTCTTCGCCGTGACCATCCCGTCCGAGAACATGCAGCGCTACTTCCCGAACCTGCAGATGGAGGGCATGGACTACCGGCTGCTGGACAAGCCGGGCCCGGACAACCAGCCCGTCACCGATCCGCAGGCCGTGATCCAGAACATGCTGGGCGTGTACCGGCTGGGGTCGATCATGGACGCCGGCGACACGGAGCGACAGGCCGCGTACCGGTCGATGGCCGGCCTGGCCGGCGACGGCCCGCGGCAGGGCCCGGGGCAGACGACGAAGGCCCTGGGTTCGGCCGACCTCAACCGGCTGGTCGACATGCTGGGCAAGGAGCGCAAGGACCAGTTCCGCGTGGCCAACGCGACGTTCCTGCTGGGCAATTATCCGGCGGCCCTCAACCGCGCCGGGTACGAGTTCTACCTGAAGGCGAACGAGGTCTTCCAGACCGACCGCGTGAAGTACAAGGAACTGCTCGAGTGCTCGCTGGCGGCGTTCCGGGCCAGCCTCGTGGTGGTGCCGTTCAACGACCAGGCCCTCGAGTTCTTCCCGCTGCTGCTGGTGCAGGCCTACAGGGATGACGAAGCCGTGGCGGTGCTGAACTCGCTCAAGGGCAACGTCCCGGCGAAGGACGAAGAACGCCTCGTGTTCTCCGCGATCAGCGGCTTCGTGCGCGGGGGCGTGCCCGAACTGGGCGTGAAGTGGCTGACCGACCACATCGCGCAGGAGCCCGAGCGGAAGTTCTACTACTCGGCGTTGTTCGGCGTGCACCAGGCGCTGGGCGAGGTGCCGAAGGCGCGCGCCGTCATGGAAGCGTGGCAGAAGCAGAGCGGCGAGCAGGACCCCGACATGGCCAAGGCGCTCACGCAGATGCGCAGCAGCGCCGGCCAGAGCGAACAGGACCAGATCAGGCAGAAGGTGGAGGGCGCGCTTGGCAAGTGAGCACATCCGGGGCGCGGACGCCCGCGAGATTGTCGCCGGCCTGCCCGCGCGCGTGACGGACATCCTGGCGCCCGGCGCGCCGGTGGTCGTCACCGGTTGCGCGGGTTTCATCGGCAGCACCATCAGCGAGGCGCTGCTGGAACTGGGCTGCCGCGTGACGGGCGTCGACTGCCTGACCGACTACTACGACCCGGCGCTCAAGCGCGAGAACCTGGCCGGCGCCCTGGCGCACCCGAACTTCACGTTCCGCCAGGAGGACCTGCAACAGCTGGACCCGGCGGGGCTGCTGGCGGGACAGCGCGCGTGCTTCCACCTGGCGGCCCAGGCCGGCGTGCGCGCCAGTTGGGGCGAGTACTTCGCCGAGTACCTCGGCCGCAACGTGATGGCTACGCAGCGCCTGCTCGAGGCCTGTCGCCAGCCGGCGGTCAGCGGCACGCTGGCGCGCTTCGTCTACTCGAGCAGCAGCTCGGTCTACGGGGACCAGGAACAGCTGCCGGTCACCGAACAGGCGCTGCCGCAGCCGCGCTCGCCGTACGGCGTGACGAAGATGGCGGCCGAGCACCTGTGCGTGCTGTATTCGGCGAACTTCGGCGTGCCGACCAGCAGCCTGCGTTACTTCACGGTCTACGGCCCGCGCCAGCGGCCGGACATGGCCTTCCGCAAGTACATCGAGGCGGCGCTCGACGGCCGCGTCTTCCACGTCTACGGCGACGGGCAGCAGACGCGTGACTTCACCTACGTCGCCGACGCCGTGCGCTCGAACCTGCTGGCCGTGGCCTGCGACAAGCCGTGGGAAGTGTTCAACACCGGCGGCGGCAGCCGCGTCGCGTTCGGCGAATCGCTGGCGCTGCTCGGCGACCTGCTGCGCGAACAGGTTCCCGGCATCTCGGCCACGATCGAGTACCGCCCGGTCGCCGACGGCGACGTGCGCGACACCTTCGCCGACCGCACCCATGTCGAGGCCGTCATCGGCTATCGCCCGACCATCGAGTTCGCCGAGGGCCTGCGCCGCGAGGTGGCGTGGGCCGTGGCCCGGAGGCGCAATTCTTGAATGATCCAGGCGTGAGCGACCGCGACCCGGCCCCGGCGACCTGCGACCTGTCGGTCGTCGTGCCGGCCTTCAACGAGGCCGAGTCGCTGCCCGAGCTGGTCGACCGCATCGCCGCGGCCGCCGACGGGCGCGGCTTGTCGTGGGAAGTCTGGATCATCGACGACGGCAGCACCGACGAGACCTTCGCGGTCACGCAGGGGCTGGCCGCCCGGCGACCGCAGGTGCACGGTCTCTCGTTCGGCCGCAACTTCGGCAAGGCCGCCGCGCTGTCGGCCGGCTTCGCCGCGAGCGGCGGCGCCATCGTCATCACGATGGACGCCGACCTGCAGGACGACCCTGCCGAAATCCCCGCGCTGATCGACAAGCTGGACGAAGGGTACGACCTGGTCTCCGGCTGGAAGCAGAAGCGCCGCGACAGCCTCGTGAAGAACCAGACCAGCAAGGTGTTCAACTGGTTCACCGGCCGCATGTGCGGCCTGAAGCTGCACGACTTCAACTGCGGCCTGAAGGCGTATCGCCGCGAGGTCACCCAGCGTGTCCGCTTGTACGGCGAGATGCACCGCTACGTGCCGGCGCTGGCGCAACTCGAGGGCTTCCGTGTCGCCGAACTGCCCGTCAGGCACGCCGCGCGCAAGTACGGCAAGACCAAGTACGGCATGGCTCGCTTCATCAACGGCTTCCTCGACCTGCTGACGGTGTACTTCCTGCACGCCAAGCGCACCTCGCCGCTGCACTTCTTCGGCCGCCTGGGCCTGGCCTGCTTCGCCGGCGGCGGGGGCATCAGCCTCTATTTCCTGGCCTGGTGGCTGCTGGGGCACGGCCTGCGCGTGCGCCCGATGCTCGTGCTGGGCCTGGTGCTGATCGTGCTGGCCCTGCAGTTCATCAGCCTGGGCCTGATCGCCGAGATGATCGTGGCCGGCCGCCGTCCCGAGACCGAGTACCGGATCAGCCGTCGTGCCTGAGCGTGACGCCCTCCGGCACGACGGACGCGGCGGCCCGTTGCCGCCGCTGGTCGTGGTCGTCGTCAACTGGAACGGGCAGGCCGACCTGCGCGACTGCCTGGGCTCGCTGCGCGATTCGCGCTACCCGGGGCTGCGCGTGGTCATGGTCGACAACGGTTCGACCGACATGTCCGTGCCCTGGACGCGGCGTCATCACCCCGGCGTCGAGGTGATCGAGGCCGGCGCCAACCTGCGGTGGGCCGGCGGCAACAACCTTGCGCTGCAGCGCCTGCAGGCCGAAGGTTCGGACCCGTACATCCTGCTGCTGAACGCCGACACGATCGTGCCCGAGGGCAGCCTGCGCTCGCTGGCGCTGGCGATGGCGGCCGACCCGACCGCCTGGCTCGCCACCCCGCGCATCTGCTACGCCGCCGACCCGGCGCGCGTCTGGTACGACGGCGGCGTCGTCGGGCGGCGCAGCGGCTGGGTGCGCCACGACGGCATCCGCAAGCTGGCCGGCCGCCTGGACCCGCAACCGCGGTACGTCGACTACGGCACCGGGTGCGCGCTGATGCTGGCCCCCGGCACCCTGGCGCGCCTGGGCATGCTGGACGATTCGTACCATTTCTACGGCGAGGATGCCGACTACTCCCTGCGCGCGCGGGAGCGGGGCGGCAACATCCTGCACGTGCCGCGGTCGCTTGTGCTGCACAAGGTGTCCGCTTCCCTGGGGCAGGATAGTCCGTACCGCGTGTGGCTGCGCAGCCGCAGCCACGTGCGACTGATGCGGAACCACTGGCCCCGCCGCCAGTGGCCGCTGCTGTTCGTGGCGCAGGCCGGTTTCTTCGCCGGCCACATGGCCTGGAACCTGTGGCACGGCCGCCTGGCCACGGCGCTGGCCGTCTGGCAGGGCGCCATCGACGAGCTGCGGGGCCTCGACAACTGAACACGGGCCGGGCCGCGGTTTACGCCCCGGCCTGCCTTCTGGTAGGATGATGTCCGGTCGCGGGTTGCCGCGACCGTCACGCGAATCCGGGAGAGGACATGGCGCACGCAGGATCCCGCGCGGCGGACACCGCGAAGGACGGCAACGACGGCGCACCGCAGCTTTTCGCCGGGCGTCCGTGGGCGCGCTGGCTGGTGCTGGCCGCGGCCGTCTGGCTGATCGTCGCGGTGATCTACCCCGGGCCGGTCTTCCAGGGGATGACGTTCCGCAGCGCCGACGCCGGCAACGCCGACGCCTTCACGCGCTCGGGGGACGCCGCCGTCGCGCGGGGCGAGGCGGCCAAGTGGAACCCGTACCTGTTCGCCGGCATGCCCACCTTCGGTTCGCTGACGTACGTGCCCGGCCTCTACCCGCCGGCGGCGCTGTTCCACTTCCTCCAGGGCAGCCTGGGGATGCCGCCCCTGACGTGGATGATCGTGCACCTGGTCTTCGGCGGCCTGGGCATGGTGTGGCTGCTGTCCCGCTGGCGCCTGCCGACGTCGTCGCTGCTGCTGGGCGCGGCGCTGTTCCTGCTGTTCCCGCAGGTCGTCGCCTGGGGCGTGCACGGGCACGGCTCGAAGCTGGGCGCCGCGATGTACCTGCCGTGGATCGTCGGCTGGACGCTGCGCGCGCTGGACGGCGCCGGGCCGCGCGCGATCGGCATGCTGGGCCTGCTGACGGGCCTGCAGTTGCTGCGCGGCCATTTCCAGATCAGCTACTACACGCTGGCGGTGGCCTTCTGGCTGGCCGCGTGGGGCTCGCTGCGCCCGTTCGAGGCGGCGCAGAAGGCCGTGACCGGCGCCGTTCGCGCGCGACGTTTCGGGGGCTTCGCTGCCGGCATCGCCCTGGCCTTCCTGCTGGGCGCGGTGCTGCTGGTGCCCGTCAAGCAGTACGCGGGCATCTCCATCCGCGGGCAGGACACCGAGGGCGGCGGCGGCGTGGGCCTGGAGTACGCGTCCGGTTGGGCGTTGGCGCCGGCGGAGACCGGCACCTTCATCCTGCCGGCGGCCGCGGGCTTCGGCCAGGCCACGTACATGGGCCGCATGCCGTTCAACGACTATCCGAACTACTACGGCCTCCTCTGGCTGGCGCTGGCCGCGTTCGCGTTCGTGCGCGGCGGTCGCAGCCTGTGGGGCGCGCTGGTGGCCGTGTCGGTGCTGGCGGTGTTCGTCTCGTTCGGCACGTTCGGCTTCGGCCTCTACGAGCTCCTGTACAAGGTGCTGCCGTTCTTCAACAAGTTCCGTGTGCCGTCGATGATCCTGGTCGTGCCGGCGTTCGCGCTGGCGATCCTGGCCGCGCGCGGGCTGGCCAGGCTGGGGCAGGGCGGCGTGCCGGCCACGCGGCCGCTGCTCGCTCCGATCGCGCTCGGGGCGGTCGGCCTGCTGATGCTCGCCGGCGGCGGCGCCTCGCTGTTCGAGGGCGCGTACAAGTCCGGCCTGCAGGGGCTGGCCTCGGCCGGCGGCAAGCAGGCGCCCGATGTCCTGCTGCAGGCGGCGTGGGGGCTGCAGAAGGCGAGCCTGGTGCGCATCGGCCTGGTGCTGCTGGCCGCGGCCGGCGCGCTGGCGTTCGCCGCCCGCAACGCCGTGTTCCGGCGGCGCGGCCTGGCCTGGGTGCTGCTGGCGCTGGCCTGCGTCGACCTGCTGGGTGTCGACCGCCTCATCGTCCACCCCGAGCAGGGGCTGCTGCAGGTGGCGCGCGGGGCGAACGGGCAGGGGCAACTGGTCGAGGCGCCGCAACTATTGACCGCGCCCGCGGCGGGCGGCGCGGGCGGGCCGGGCACCGGCGCCGCGACGCTGTCCGCGGCCGTCGGCCACGACCGCATCTGGCCGCTGGGCGAGCACCAGCAGCGCAACACCTGGCTGGCCGACGGCATCCGCTCGCTGGGCGGATACCACCCGGCCAAGCTGGCGAGCTACGAGGCCATCCGCAGCCGCCTCTACGGCGACCAGCCGGCGGGCCGCCTGGCTTCGTGGCTGGGCGCGCGCCTGGTGGTCCTGGACGGCCGGCTGGACCCGCAGCAGCTGCCGTTGCTGGCGCAGATCGGCTGCGACGTCGAGCCGGACCCGCTCACAGCCGGCGATGTGGTCGCCTACCGCAACCGCTCGGCGCTGCCGCGCGCGCGGCTGGTCTCGCGCTGGGAGCCGGCGCCCGGCGGCGGCCGCGCCGCGCTCGGGACGTTCCTGGACGGCATCCAGGCCGGCCGCATCGATGTCCGCGGCGCCGTGCGCCTGGACGCGACGCCCGACCCCGCCCCGGCGCCGTCGGAGGCGCCGCTGCCGGTGCCCGAATTCGTGACCGATGGCACGGACCAGGTCGTCCTGCGCACGAACGCCGCCACGCCGGCGGTGCTCGTGCTGGCCGACATGATGGCGCCCGGCTGGAGCGTCGACATCGACGGCCGCGGCGCGAAGCTGCTGACGGCCGACCTGGTTCTGCGCGCGGTGGCCGTGCCCGCGGGCAGCCACACCGTGACCTTCCGCTACCGGGACTCGTCGTACCGCGCGGGATTGACGCTGACGCTGATCGGGGCCATCCTGACGCTGGGATTCGTTGCGGTTTCCTTCCTGCCGCGCCGCCTGCTGCCGGGTCGCGTCGCGAACCTCGTGAAAGGCTGACGGCCCGATGAGCGCGCACGCCCACGACCGGACCTGCCCGCCGCTGGAACCGACCGCGGCGGTCGTCGTCGTGCCTACCTACAACGAGGCCGACAACATCGGCCGCCTGGTCCCGCTCATCCTGGCCCGCGACCCGCGCCTGTCGGTGCTGGTGGTCGACGACGGCTCGCCGGACGGCACCGCGGCCATCGTCAAGGCGCTGCCGGGCTTCGGGGATCGCATCCTGCTGCTGGAGCGGACGAAGAAGGAGGGCCTCGGCGCCGCCTACATCGCCGCCTTCAAGTGGATCCTGGCCAACACGAAGTTCGACGTCGTCTTCGAGATGGACGCCGACTTCAGCCACGACCCGTCGGCGCTCGACGAGTTCCTGGTGCAGATCCGCGACCACGACCTGGTGCTCGGCAGCCGCTACCTGTACGGCATCACGGTCGTGAACTGGCCGCTGCGGCGCCTGGTCCTGAGCGTGGGCGCGAACCGCTATGCCGGCTTCGTCACCGGCCTGCCGATCAAGGACTGCACGGGCGGTTTCAAGTGCTTCCGGCGGACGACGCTCGAGCGCCTGCCGCTGGACCGCATCCGCAGCGACGGCTACTCGTTCCAGATCGAGACCACCTATATCTGCTGGAAGAAGGGGCTGAGCATCCGCGAGCTCCCGATCATGTTCGTCGACCGGCAGGTGGGCACCTCGAAGATGTCGAAGCGGATCATCCTCGAGGCGATGTGGATGATCTGGGCGATGCGCCTGCGCAGGACGCACTGATGGCGGGCACGCGCGGCCAGGCCGCCGAGGGCCACGCCCGCCTGGCGATCGTCATCGTCCACTACAACACCAGCGAGGACCTCGCGCGCTGCCTCGAGTCGATCGCCGCCTACCCGCCCTCGGTCCGCCACCAGGTCGTGATCGTCGACAACGCTTCGCGCGACGAAGGCCTGGCCGCGGTCCACCAGCGCCATCCCGAGTGCCAGTGGCTCTTCAACACCGAGAACACGGGCTACGCGCGCGGCTGCAACAAGGGCATGGCGGCCATCGTCGCCGACTACTACCTGATCCTGAACCCGGACATCGTCGTGCAGCCGGGCGCGCTCGACCACCTGCTCGAGTTCGCCGATGCGCACCCGCGCGCGGGACTGGTCGGCCCGCAACTGCTGAACGAGGACGGCAGCCTGCAGGAGTCCTGCCGCCGCTTCTACACGCTGCGCACGCTGCTGCTGCGGCGCACCATCCTCGGGAAGATCTTCCCCGACAGCCGGACGGTGCAGCGCCACCTGATGCGCGACTTCGACCACCGCAGCAGCCGGCCCGTCGACTGGGTGCTGGGCGGCTGCGTGCTGGCGCGGCGCTCGGCGCTGGACCGCAGCGGGCCCATGGACGAGCGCTTCTTCCTGTACTTCGAGGACGTCGACTGGTGCTACCGGATGTGGCAGGCCGGCTTCGAGGTGCAGTACACGCCCGACGCGCGCTTCAGCCACCGCCACCGGCGCGCCAGCGCGCGCGGGCGCTTCGGCCGCTCGTGGTGGCTGCACCTGGGCAGCCTCATCTCGTTCTACGAGAAGTGGGGGATGTTCGTCTGGCTGTTGAAGAAGTGGCGCGACCCGCTGCTCTCGCAACTGCTGTGGGTGCTGGACATGGGCGGCCTGGCCGCGGCGTTCGTCGGCGCCTACGCCATCCGGCAGGCGGCCGCCGACTGGTTCTCCGAGCCGCTGTTCCCGTTCCACGAGTACCTGCCGCTGCTGGGCTTCGCCGGCCTGCTCGCCACGGTGACGTTCCTGATGACCGGGCGCTACCGCGTCGACGGCCGCGACCGGGCGCGCAGCCTGGCCGAGCACACGCAGCAGATGGGCGTGCTCGCGGTGCTGCTGCTGGCGGCCACCTACCTGGGCCACCTCGACGTGGTCAGTCGCGCGGTGCTGCTGCTGTTCATCCCGCTCCTGGCGCTGGCGACGTTCGCGGGCGACCGCCTGGTGCGCCGCGCCCGCCGCCGCCTCGAGCGCGGCCGCCTGACGCTCGAGCGCACCCTGCTGGCGGGCCCGCCCGCCCGCGTCGGCGCCTGGCTGGCGTCCCTGGGCGAGGGGGCCCGGCGGGGCCTGGACCTCGCCGGCTACGTGGCCGATCCGGTCGCCGGCACCGGTTTGCCGGCCCTGGGCGCCGGCGAGGTGCCCTGGCTGGGGCGGCCGGGGGAGATTCCCGAGATCGTGCGGCGCTACCGGGTCTCGCAGGTGGTATTCTGGGAAGAGGCTGGTCCGCGTTCGGCGGAGGACTGGGCGGTGCTGGCCACCCTGCGCCGCGAGCGTATCCGCCTGCGCTGGCCCCTGTCGGCCGCCTGGCTGGCCGTTGCGGGCGATCATGTCGAGACTTTCGGTGACGAACTGAGCGCCGTGCACGCCAGCGGCGGGTCCCAGGCGCTGGCGGCGCTGCCCCGGCGGCTCGGCGGCCTGGCCGCGGGCGCAGGGCTGGCGCTGCTGTCGGCGCCGGCGTGGCTGTGGCTGCGCGCGGTGCGCGTGCCGCGCGGCGCGGCCGCCATCGTGACGGTGGAACTCAGTGATTTGTGGGGGCACGATCCCGCGTTGACGCTGGCGGTCGATCGCGCCGGGCGCGTGCTGCCCCTGTCCTGGCAATGGCGCGTGGCCGGTGCGCTCTGCGCAGGCCGCGTCGCGGTGAGCGGGCCGCGCCCGCAGACGGGCGGGCGGCGCGAGGCGCCGCGCACGCCCGACGAGGTTCTGACGTTCTGGCGCAGCACGCCGTGCGCGCCCGGCCTGACCGGGCCGTGGGCGGCGGCGCCGGCCGGCCGGCAGCCGGGAGTGTCGGCGAGGTTCAGGCAACTGTGGCGGGATCCGGGCGGCTTCGGGCTGCTGAACGCCACCGGGTCGTTGGCCGGGGGCGGGATTGCGGGAGCGCACCGGCCGCGGGAGGAAGGCTCTTGAAGATGCAGGTGACGATGAAGGTGACGATGAAGGTGAAGATGCAGACG
The DNA here is from genome assembly GCA_903859215.1 of uncultured bacterium. Classification (GTDB taxonomy): domain Bacteria; phylum Krumholzibacteriota; class Krumholzibacteriia; order LZORAL124-64-63; family LZORAL124-64-63; genus CAINDZ01. The sequence goes on from CAIOLW010000391.1 coordinate 28,124, forward strand.
ACGATACGCGCGATGACCGGCGCGATGCAGTCGCGGCGCGCCGCCGCCGCGAGGCGCCTGCTGGCGGCCGGCCTGTGGCTGGCTGCGGGCGTCGCCGGCGCGCAGACGGTGGACTGGCAGCCGCTGTTTGCCCAGCACGACGTGACGGCGCTGCAGGAGGTGGGCGACCACGTCTTCGTCGGTCTTGAGGGCGGCGGCCTGGCCGCGCTGCCCAGCGCCGACCCGCAGGGCGGGGAGGTCTGGACCGCGGGGCAGGACCTGTCTGGCAACCGCGTGACCGACCTGGCCTGGACGGGCCGGAACCTGTGGGTGGCCACCGAGGGCGGCGGGTTGACGCGCATCGGCGATCCCGCCGGCACGCCCGTGTTCCGGCAGTTCACGAGCAACCTGGGCGGGCTGGACCTGACCGCCGTCACCGGCGCGATCGTCGGCGGCAGCGAGCGCGTCTACTACGCGATGAACGGCGCCGGCATCGGCCAGATCATCGACGGCCTGTCGGGCAACCTCTATACGGCCGAGCAGGACGGCCTCATCTCGAACACGGTCAATGCGCTGCAGGTCTGGCAGGGGCAGCTGTTCGCCGGCACGCCGATCGGCGTCTCCCGCTTCGCGAACAACGTCTTCACCAACCAGAACACGGGACTCGGCAGTCTCGTGGTCAACGACTTCGCGATCGACGATGGCGGCAACCTGCTGGCCGCGACCAACGGCGGCATCTACCGGTGGGACGATTCGTCCTCAGCCTGGCAGTACGTCTACTCGCTGGGCGCCTGGGTCATGCGCGTCAGTTGCCGGGCCGGCGAGATCTGGGCGTTGGGCCTCAACAATATCGGCAACGGCGTGTTGCAGGCCTCCAGCGGCGGCACCTGGCGCACCGTGACCCTGACCAACCCCAAGTGCCGCGCGATCTACGCCGGCGCGGACGTCTGGGTCGGCGGACGTTCGGTGCAGACAAGCGGGGCGCGCACGCTGGAACAGGCCTATGTCGGGAAGCGCGGCGCCGGCGACCAGTTCGCGCTGCGCGACTTCAGGTCGAGCGTCGTGAAGAACGCCGAGGGCGTCACCTTTGGCGCGGGCGACGATTTCTGGATCGGCGACTGGACGGGCCTCGGCGCCTCCCGGTTCGACGGCACCGCGTGGTCGTACCTGTGGGAGAGCGCCAGCGTGGCGGCCGATTCCAACGGCATCTTCACCGCCGGCGGCAACGTGCTGAGCATGGCCTCCGGGCCGGACGGCACGATCTGGGGCGGCCAGTACACCTCCGGCCTCCTGCGCATCGACGGCGCGACGGGCAAGGTGCACCACGTGACGCCGACCGAGGGCCTGTCGGGCCGCGCAGTCATCAACCTGGTCACGCACCCGGACGGCCCGCTGTTCGTCATGCACGACGCGGTCGACACCGAAAAGGTCGACGTGCTGGTCGACCCCGCGCACTGGCGCAATCCCGCGAACTGGATGGTGCTGCCGCGCACGGGCGGCCTGGGCGCCGGCCCGGGCGTGTGGGACGCCGTGGTGCAGCGGCGCGACGTGGTGTGGTTCGCCGTCGAGGACGTGGGCCTGGTGCGCTGGGACATCAACGGCGATGCCGCGGGCCCGAACGACCCGTTGACCTGGCTGGACACCACGGACGACCGCTGGGACGCGCCCGTGCGCTACATTCCCGGCACATCGCTCGACCTGGGCAAGGCGCTGGGGCTGGCCGTCGGGCCGGACGGCTCGATCTGGGCCGGCGGCAACGGCGTCGTGCAGTTCACCTACAACGACGCCACGCGGGTGGCCACGCTGGTGACGGCCGTCAGCGAGAAGTTCTCGGCCAGCAGCCAGGGCCTGGTCAACGGCAACGTGGCCGACCTGGCCGTCGACGCGAACAGCGACGTGTGGGTCGCCACGCGCACCGGCCTCAACCGCATCCGCGGCACCGGGTCGGACATCGCGGTCACAGCCTGGATCGACCTCGCGAACTACTACGGCTCGGAGACCTACCCGACGCTGTATTCGTCCAACGTGATCGCGCCGCTGCCGGGCCTGACGTACCGCAAGCTGGTCATCGACGCCACGGGCCGGCGCCTGCTCCTGAGTTCCGACCAGGGCGCCGTGCTCCTGACCGTCGGGAGCGGGGACGGCGGCACCGGCGCCGTCGAACTGGCCGGCGCGTACTGCTACCCGAACCCGTGGCTGGCCGATGGGACCGGCGTCTCCCGGCTGAAGCTGGGCGGGTTGCCGGCAGGCGTGTCGGCGGACGAACCGGCGCTCGTGGAGATCTACGACCTGCAGGGGGAACTGGTGTATCGCGACCCCGAGGTGATGGCGGGGAACGCGTTCTGGAACGGGACCAACCGCATGGGCAACCTCGTGCGCACCGGCATGTACGTGGTGCACGTGAGCTGGCGCGGCAAGGACACCGCGCTGACACTGGCCATCGTCCGCTGAGGCACCCGCCGGCGGGCCACGGGGCCGCAACGACACGGAGTTCGCATGGGTGAGATCCAGGGGACCGAGTTCATTCGCCGCGACGACTTCCTGCCGTTCTTCCGCCCCGACCTCGGCGAGGCCGAACTGGCGGCCGTGACCGACGTGCTGCGCTCGGGCTGGCTCACGTACGGGCCCAAGGTGCGCGAGTTCGGCGAGGCCTGCGGGCTCTACCTGGGCGTGCCCCATGCGGTGCCGGTGTCCAGCGCCTCGTCGGGCCTGCTGGTGGCGCTCAAGGCGCTCGGCGTGGGCCCCGGCGACGAGGTGATCCTGCCGTCGCTGACGTTCGTCGCGACGCTCGGCGCGGTCGTCCACTGCGGCGCGCGGCCCGTGCTCGCGGATATCGACCCGGCCAACCTCGGGATGGCGCCCGAGTCGTTCGCCGCCGCCATCACCCCGCGTACGAAGGCCGTCATCCCGGTGCACCTGGCCGGGCATCCCTGCCGCATCGAGGAGATCCTGGCGATCGCGAAGGCGCACGGCATCCGCGTGCTGGAGGACGCGGCGCACGCGTTCGGCGCCGAGGTGCGGGGCAAGCGCCTGGGCGGGCTCAGCGACGCCACGGTGTTCTCGTTCTACGCCACCAAGTGCATCACCAGCGGCGACGGCGGCCTGGTGACGACCAACGATCCCGAGGTGGCCCGGCGCGTGCAGGTCCTCAGCTTCCACGGCATGGACGGCAACGCGTGGCAGCGCTACACCGACAAGGGCCGCTGGTACTACGAGATCGTCGAGTTCGGCTACAAGATGCACCTGGGCGACCCGGCCGCGGCCCTGGGCCTGGTGCAACTGGGACGCTCGGACGAGTTCATGGCGCGGCGCACGGAGATCGCGCACCGCTTCAGCGCGGCGCTGGCCGGTCTGCCGGGCCTCGTGCTGCCGACGGCCGCCGACTGGTGCACGCACGCCTGGCACCTGTATGCCGTGCGCGTTGACCGCGACGTCATCGACGGCGGCCGCGACGGCGTGATCGCCGACCTGACGGCCAACAGGATCGGCAGCTCGGTGCACTTCATCCCGTTGCACTACCACCCGGTGTTCCGCGAGGCCGGAAGCGAATTCGCGCCGCACCTGGGACAGACCGAGCGCTACTTCGACCAGGCCGTGAGCCTGCCGCTGTTCCCGTCGATGACCGACCAGGAGATCGACGACGTCGTGACGGTGGTGCGCGAGAGCCTGCGGCGGCGGTGCCGTTGATGGATTCCCGCACGCGTGACGGCGGCGGCCTCAGCCTCGAGCGCGCCGCCGTCCCGCCGCCCGACTGGGATGAACTCGTGGCCGCCGACGGCTCCACCGACTACCCGCATACGGCGCACTGGACGACCAGCGCCGTCGCCGCGTGGCCCGGTGCCTCGGCGGTGTGGCTGACGGCGCGGCGCGAGGGTCGCCTGGTCGGCGGCCTGCCCGCCGTGGCGCACCGCGCCGGCAGCGGCCTTCTGGCGCGGCGACGGATTGACAGCAGCCTCGAGGGCACCTCCTGCGGGCCGCTGGCGGCCGCGGACCTGCCGGAAGGCGAGCAGGCCCAGGTCGTGCGCGCGCTGCTCGAGGCCTACCGCGTCCTGCGCCCCGGTCCGTTGGGGGCGGTCACTCTGGCGCTCGGTCCCGAGCGCGAACGCCGGTTCGGTCCCGCGCTTGCCGCGCACGGGGGCTGGCGACGCCACGCCTCGCCGACCGCGGTCATCGACCTGTCGGGCGGCGCCGAGGCGGTTGCCGCCGGGCGCCTGTCGATGACCAAGCGCAACGAGCGCAACCGCGGCCTGCGGCGCGGCGCCGAGGTGGGCGCCTCGTCGGATCCGGCCGACCTCGCCGCGTACTATCCGCTGTATGCCGCCGCCGCCTCCCACTGGGGCGTCCGCCCGACGCCGCTGCCGTTCCTGCAGGCGCTGCTGGCCGACCCGCGCGGCCGCACGTTCTTCACCTGCGTGCGTCTGGATGGTCGCGTGATCGGCGGCCACCTCAACCTGCACCTGGGCGATCGCGTGTTCGCCTGGAACGGCGTCACCGACCCGGAGTACGCGCGCACGCACTTCCCGGCCACACTCTGTTTCTGGGGTGACATCGTCGAGGCCTGCAGGCGCGGCGCGCGCGAACTCGACGTGGGGGCGAGCGGCGGCAGCGGCTCGCTCGAGGGGTTCAAGAAGTACTTCGGCGCCGACCTGCAGGAACGCGGCTACTACGTGCACGAGGGCCCGGGCCTGCGCCTGGCGCGCTTCGGCCGCGCGCTCGGGCGCCGCGACGGCGCGCCGCAGGTGCGCTGGCACGACGGCCGCAC